>JAGOVY010000038.1 GCA_018060515.1 Anaerolineaceae bacterium
TCCCTGTCCGGCGGCGAGAATAATCGTGAATAGGTTCATTTACCTCTCCAATTAGGAATATGCTTGATTCATATTAAGGATAACCCGGAATGTTTGCAGAGCCGCGAAACCGAAAATTACGCAGCGCAAACATGCGGCTCTATGATGCTTTCTATGGGGGTCAGGTTTTTTCTTCATTACGCTACTGCCAAGGCTGGGGCGCCTGGATTCGAACCAAGATCCACAGATTCAAAGTCTGGTGTGCTGCCGTTGCACCACGCCCCAATGCTCTTCCTGTGCAGTGGAGTAGATTTTAACACAAAATCACGAACAATGGCAAAGCGACTGCCATGCGAATCCGCCTAATTTTCCGGGCAGCTTCCTTCGCTCTGGAACAGAGATTCGATATCCTTAAGGCCGCTGCGCGAGGTGGTATCCAGCGACAAGCCGCATAAGTCAGGCCGCGATGCCATGGCTTTAACATGGAAAAACAGGGGGATTGCAGGTACTTCTTCCATCAAGATTTGTTGGGCCAGGTTGGCTTGTGTTTGCAGTAGTTGTTGATCCAAACCGGCGGATAAAGTCTGCGTACAGGCAGCGTCGTATTCTTCATTAGAAAAACCGGTGATATTCACCCCGCCAAAACGCGTTCCCAGCCAGTTATTCTTGGCTTTGGGTATTTCGGTGGATGAGAAAAGGAAGCAGGGAGGCTGTCTGCCGTTCGACCAGGCAAGTTCAGCCAGGTCAAAGTTGCGTCCAAAGAGCCTGCCCTCCGGTCCTGCGGCATACAGATCTGCCACTGAAACGAAAGTAGGAGTAACGCTGATACCGCACTCAGCCAGTGATTCGACTACCAGGCTGGCTGTTTGGATATGCAGGCTGCTTTCGGTGGCGTAATAATTCAACGATAGCGGGGTATTGTTGAAGATATTCGCAACTCCTTGCGAGACACGCGGTGTGGAGGGGTTCCCGTCTACATCCAGCCAGCCTGCTTCATCCAACAGCTGGTTTCCCCGCTCTGGGTCATGCGGATAAACCCTTGTTTCTGTTGATGCTAATGGATGACTGGGTGGGAGGAATGTAACCGGCACTTCAGACTGGCTTAAAGTTACGACACGTTTAATGTCTTCGCGGTTGACACAGTAAGCGATTGCCTGCCTCACACGGACGTCGCCGAAAATATCCTGGCGATCTTCGTAAGGATTGTATACATCATCATACGAGGAGGGTTTGATACCAAAGAATAACCCTTCCCATTCCGGACCCATACCAAAGTAGGTTTTTACCTGACCCTGTTCTTCGAGCTGACGGATGGGCTGGATTTGTGACTCGAGACCGGCGCTGGTATCGATAATGTCACAATCGCCTGTAACGATCAGGCTTGGGTCAGCCTCGGGGATAGCGGAAATAAAGCGGTATTCCACGATATCAAAATACGGCAAACCCTCAGCAGTGCGGAAGTAATGCGGGTTCTTAACCATGCGGATATGCTCGCCAGTGACCCATTCATCGAGCATATAGGCTCCCCAACCGAGAGGCTGACGAGTGGTCATCGGATCGGTAAGCATTTGCTCGGGGGTTAAGCTGGCGAGCGCGTGTTGGGGCAGCGGCAGCCAGTAGAACGTGGCTGGGTTGAGGGTGAGGAAACCTGGCTTCCCGACCCATTGCACAGTGCGCTCATCGATGGCGGTATACGTGAGGGTACGGTTGAGATTGGTGTTGGTCACCAAGGTGTCGACATCTGCACTGACCTGGTAAGAAAAAACAGAGTCTTCAGCGCTGAGGGCTTCACCGTCTGACCAGGCAACCCCTTCAATCAGGGTAAAATCCGCCGCCATCTGCACCAATTCAAGCCCGGCCGTGCCATCCCACTCGATGGCGCAGTCTGGCGAGGTGCAGCCAGCGGGGAAGACCCGCACACCTTTCTTGAGGGCGACGATATCACCACTGACGTTGGCCACTGGGTCTCCTTCAGAAACGGCTGCTGCGCGGAGTGAAACGCCGCCATTCTCCAAAGATGGAATTTGGCTGAGGATTACCGCTGAGGGTTCGAAATCAATTGTATCCAGCGGACCGTCATAAAGCGCCTCGAGTACGCTCCACTTGGCGCGAGAAGTATCACCGTAAAGGTAAAGGTCTGTGGGTTCGTCTGCCAGGCAAACGACCAAAGTTTTAGGCGGCACCGGTGTTGGGGTAGGCGGCTGGGGGGTGGGGGTGTCAGTGGGAGCCTGCAACGCCGGAGAACCGCAGGCACTGAGTGTGAATAAAAGTATTGTGAATACCCCGAGCGTCCATCTCATTGAATAAGGTGTCGATTTCATAAGCCATCCTTTTAGTTTTGCCTATTATAAAGCATAGCTGGCAACAAAAAACGGCGGCATTGTCTGCCGCCGTTTTGAGAACTTGCGAAGCTTATGTTTTACCGCGCATACGCGGATCGAGCACATCACGCAGGGCGTCACCGACAAGGTTCCAACCCATCACAAAAAAGACGAGAGTTAAGCCGGGATAAACCACAATGTACCAGTAATCGGCAAGGTTGGTAATCCAGTTACGCGCAAAACTGAGGATTTGGCCCCAGTCAGCATAACCAACCGGGCTGCCAATCCCCAAGAAGGAAAGGGCAGCGAAAGAGAGTACCACATCGCCGATTCCTAAAGAAGCCAGCACCATAGTGGGGAAGATGGCATTCGGCATAATATGTTTGAAGAGAATTCTGCTGTCTTTAACGCCTGAAACGCGGGCGGCGAGGACGAAATCGCGCTGTTTGACGGAGAGGATGTCGCTGCGAATGATACGAGAATAACCCATCCAGCCAAAGGTGATCATCGCCAGCAGCGCTGGAACCAGGCTCCTGCCGATCACCGGGGTCAACACCGCCGCCATAATCAAAGCCATCATAATATATGGAACAGTCATAAAGACATCCACAATACGCATGATGACCTGATCAACCCATTTGCCGTAGTAGGCTGCGATCGAACCGAGGATTACACCGATCAGCACCGTAGCAAGCACAACGATCATGCCGGTCTTAAAAGCGGTGCGTGTTCCCCAGATGATGCCGTAGAATATGTCATACTGCCCTTGGGCTGTTCCAAGGATGTGCACCCATTCTTCGTTTCCGGTTATTGGTGTATACCAAAAAGGAATTTCAGGAACATTTTTCTTCCACTCTGAGCCGGGTGGTCTGGGCTGTCCGCTGAAACCATCTCTCGGAATCTTGAACGGGTCTTCGCCCACTGGCGGGGCAATCACAGGGGCAAAGATGGCAATGAGAATAAAAATGCTGATCAAGATAAAACCGACGATTGAAGCAGGGGTTTTGCTCAACCCCTTGATGATTCGGTAGTTCTCCGGTCCAAGAACCCTCTCCATCCGGGTAATCTTGCGATCAGAAACGGTTTCTTTAAGCAGGGTGTTATCGCCGCTTGGAGTTGTCATTTCGCTCATTGAATTCTCCTCAGTCCAAACGTACGCGCGGATCAATCACACCGTAGAGGATATCGACGATGAGATTGGCGACAATTAGAATCAAACCGTTAAAAATTGCGAAGCCGAGAGTAGTCACGACATCGAGCTGCTGTGCCGCTTCTGCAGCGGCTGAACCAATGCCAGGGTAATTGAACACGGTTTCGGTAATCACCACACCGCCCAACAGGCCCACCACACTCATGCCTGCCATAGTGGCGATGGTGAGCATGGCGTTGGGGCGGGCGTGCTTGTTGATGACATCCTGCTCCTTAAGACCTTTGGCGCGTGCGGTAACCACATACTCCATGCGCAGTGTTTCGAGCATTGAGGATCGTGTAACACGGACGAAAGTTGCCCAGTTGATGTAAGAAAGTGTGAGGATTGGCAGAATCATATGTTTGAGCGCGTCCCAGAAAATATCCAGGCGGCCATTTAGCAGAGCATCAATACTGAGCAGTTTTGTGTACTGATGGAAGTTCCCCGACATAATTTCTTGCGTGACCCAGTTTGAATTCTTGCCTGGCGGAAACCAGCCAAGGTTGGCGTAAAAGAGCATTAAAACCAAGAGCCCGAAAACAAAAGTAGGGAAAGACGTGCCTACGATACTGAATACCCTGGCTGCCTGATCAAAAAATCCATTCTGGTGTACGGCAGCCAGCACACCAAGCCAGATGCCTACCGAAAGCATCGGAAAAACCGTCCACAAAGCCAGATCGAGTGTGTTTGGAAAGCGCGTCTTGATGATGTTGGCCACTGGTTGAGATTGAGATCGTGAATATCCAAAATCGCCATGGATTATGCCGCCGGTACGTTGACCAGTGACTGGGTCTTTCACGCCATTTAACCAAAACCAATATTGTTCGTGAAATGGTCGATCCAACCCGTATTTATTGATGATTCCCGCAATCTGTTTGTCGTTCTTGGGGAAATCTTTAACATAAAGAGCTGACCTTTCTACTGGACCCAAAAACTGAAGCATGCCGAAAATAATTAACGTCACGCCAAAAAGTAAGATAGGCACCAGCAGTAAACGGCGAATCACATAATTGGTCATAAAAACACCTCAAATCGGGTTTTTCTGTGCGCTATGCATTGAATTATTATTCAGTGCATAGCGCAAATAAAAACGAACCAGAGTCATGCGGGAGCTTATCAAGCTCCCGCATGTTTAGAGCGTTAAATCAGTCTTACTCAACCAGGAAGGTGAACAACAGCACGTCTTGCTGGAGGGCGGGTAAGCCCATGTACAGGCGCAGCGGGCGGTCGTTGGCTTCGGCGCAAACTTCGAAGCGCTCTCTGCCAAGTTTCGTTGTGTCGATGGCGCAAATGTTCACTTCATCGAGGTAGGTGTTGGTGGCTTCATCGTAGAATTTGGCAACACTCACCATTGGGTCAACCTGGATCGCCATTTCTCTGGGCACGGCGATGACATCTGCATCACCAGCCTGGAGGGCGGCGAATCGGGTACCGAATTCGGGCACGTCTTGGATCAGAACCTGCTTGATCGCTGCGGGTTCTCCCCAGTATTCATCATTGCGGAGCATTGAGACTTCAGTTCCCTGAGTCCAGTAATCCAGTTTGTAAGGGCCAGTACCATTCATGATGGTGGAGAAGGGATTGTCAGCGGAAACCATGCCATAGTAATTCTGCCAGGTATCGCAGGAGCCATCCCAACCGCCGTTTTCAACAACCCACTGTTCGTCCATGATGGAACCCCAGCCATTGGCGATTGTGCCAAGGAAAGGACCCCAAGGAGTTGCAAGGGTCATGGTTACGGTGCCGGCGGCGTCATCAGCAACAATAGCGGTTTTGACGGTTTCGCAAGCTGCAACGAGGGCAGCAGGATCATTTGCCAACAAAGCTTCTCGGTCGTCAGCAGAAGCGCCTTCGTCAACAATCATGGTGATGTCGTCGTTACCAACACCTAAGAAGGGTTCGGCGAGCATCCATTGCGGGGAGGAATAACCACCTTGCAGCAGACCACGTTGGAATGTGTAAGCAACATCAGACGGGGTAAGATCGTTGCCATTATGGAACTTGACGCCTTCGCGGATCTTGAAGGTCCAAACTTTACCATCTTCTGACACACTGTATTCTGTGGCCAACTGAGGCACAAACTTCTGAGTGTCTACACCATCGTAGAAAATCAGGGTTTCGTAAACGTTCTGAACAACTTCACCACTGGCGGTATCATAAGACAGCGCGGGATCAAGGGTGTCTGGTGAACCGGTGGTCATGACGGTGAAGAGATCGGGGTTCTTGGCGCCTTCAGCCTTGGAGATTGGGTAGTAATAAAGCCCTGAGAAAATCGGGTTCATCACACGACCCTGCACCCACTTCTGCTCGAAAGCATGGGAGGTGATGAGGGCGATAGGAATACCCACTGCCTGATCAAAGTATAACTGGTTGAATTCTTTGTAGACTGCAGCGCGATCATCAAAATTGACCAGCGATACACCTTTGTCCAAAAGTTCTTTGAATTGAGCTCTCAGATCATCGGGCATGTTCTGGCGGCCGCCATAAGTACCGGTGGTGTAGGGCTGATACCAGTTGTGGGGGTCATGGATATCTTCAAGCCAACCGCCGGTCATCATAGGCACCTTGTGGGCGCGCTGGGCAGCCAGGTAAGAAGGCCACGGCAAACCGAGGGTTTCAACCACGAATTTATTGTTGACGGCGTTGAGGTTGGCGGAAACGATCTCGGTGTAGATCTCGCGGGTGGTGTTGCCGGTGTTGTAAAGCATCTGGAAGCGGAAACCCATTTCCCAGATATCATCGGGATCTTCACCAGCGGGGATGCCGTCTTTGTCGACGTCAGCCAGTTTGAACTCTTCGGCGCATTTGTCGAGATCGTAGGTATAGTGATCAGTGTCGTTAGAGTAACCAGCCATGCCGGGCAGAGAGAGGGTCTTGGACTGAACAGCTTCGCCCATATAGACATCATCAATGACGGTCTGGAATTCGAAGCAGTAACCCATCGCCTTGCGGACATGAACGTCATCAAAGAATGTTGGGGGAATTCCGCTACCATCCAGCTTGTTTGAACCCAGGTAGGGGTTAAAGGTTGTTTCAACAACTTCTGCAGTTGGTGCAACCACCGGAGCATCAGTGGCTTGGGGGACTTCGGGAGCCTCAGTCGCCACAGGGGCAGTCGGCTGGGTGCAAGCGGTAAGCACAAAGCTGAAGACCATGAGCAATGCAAGCACTACATAAAATTTACGCATTTTTTCTCCTCCTTGTGAGAAATATAATTGAGTCTGACACAACTTTTGGGTGTTCTTAAGGCTTCTAATAATCTGAATATCATCACCTCCTTAATTTCACTCTATTGTTAAACCATGTGACAGGCTACATAATGGCCTGATTCTACTTCCCTCCATTCGGGAACCTGTTCTGCACAAATGGGTGCTGCTATCGGGCAGCGGGTGCGGAAACGACAACCTGATGGAGGGTTGACCGGTGAAGGCACATCGCCTTCCAGTGTAATACGGCGGCGCTTTAAATTATATTCAGGGTCTGCCACCGGTATTGCCGAGAGTAATGCCTGGGTGTAAGGGTGCAGCGGTTTGCGGTACAAGTCATTTCGATTCGCCAGTTCAACAAAGATACCCAAGTACATCACTGCCACGCGGGTACTGATATGGCGTACCATTGACAGGTCGTGGGCAATGAAGAGATAAGTAAGGTTTAATTCCTGCTGCAGTTCCTCTAATAGGTTAACCACCTGGGCTTGAATGGAGACATCCAAGGCTGAGATAGGTTCATCGCAAACGATAAAAGATGGTTGTATGGCGAGGGCACGGGCCACACCGATACGCTGGCGCTGACCGCCGGAAAACTCGTGCGGATAGCGGCTGGAAAAATCAGGGTTGAGCTGCACCAGATTGAGCAAGTCGGCAACACGCGCATCAATTTCTTTTCCAGTGGCTTCGCCAAAAGCCATTAATGGTTCACCGATAATATCGCGCACCGTCATACGCGGGTTAAGGCTGGCGTAAGGGTCTTGAAAGATCATCTGCATTTCGCGGCGCATCAGCCGCATGGGCTCAGAACGGAGTTTGACTAAATTGGTATCTTTATAAAATACGTTGCCTGAAGTAGGCTTATAAAGCTGGAGAATTGTACGCCCTGTAGTGGATTTGCCGCAGCCGGATTCTCCGACCAGGCCGAGGGTTTCGCCTTTGGTGATGTTGAAGGAAACGCCATCAACCGCATGAACCACACCCACTTGCCTACGGATCACTCCGCGATAAATGGGGAAGTGCATTACCAGGTTTTCAACCTTGATCAATACGTTGTTATCAGTGGTCATGATGTTTTGCTCCCCTTCTTGGTATCAACCCAGCAAGCCACTCGATGTCCATCAGTCACTGGCTCCAACAGGGGGTTCTCCTGCCAGCAGCGCTCAATCGCGTAAGTACAGCGCGGAGCGAATGGACACGATCTTGGTGTTTGATAGAGTATTGGGGGCATCCCTTCAATTGAGAATAATTTTCTGTGTACATCCTCATGGATTTTCGGTAAGCTGCCGAGCAGCCCCAAGGTATAGGGGTGGCGCGGATCTGCATAAAGATCTCTAACATCGGCTTCTTCGATCACAAAACCGCCATACATCACCATCACCCGATGGGCAATATTCGCCACCACGCCCAGATCATGTGTAATCCAAATGATGGCCATACCAAGTTCATCTCGCAGACGTTTGACCAGGTCGACTATTTGCGCCTGGATGGTTACATCCAGGGCAGTTGTGGGTTCATCTGCGATGAGAATCTGCGGGTTACAGGAGAGCGCCATGGCGATCATCACCCGTTGGCGCATACCCCCCGAATACTGGTGAGGATAATCTTTTAATCGTTCACCCGCCCGCGGGATGCCAACCATTTCCAGCAATTCAATAGAACGATGGCGAGCCTGTTCTTTAGTCAGATTGAGGTGCAGCATCAGCGGTTCTGCCATCTGCTTGCCAATGGTCATAACCGGGTTCAGCGAGGTCATCGGGTCTTGAAAAACCATGCTGATTTGCCCCCCGCGGACATGGCGGATGTCTTTCGCATCCATTTTCAGCAGGTCTTTGCCTCTAAATAACGCTTCGCCTGCCACCACCTTCCCTGGCGGCGATGGGATGAGCTGCAGGCAGGAAAGCATGCTTACGCTTTTACCGCAGCCGCTTTCACCGACAACACCAAGGGTTTCACCTTCCTTAATGTAAAAAGAAACCCCGTTTACTGCATGTACAATCCCTTCAGGGGTCTTAAAGTGAGTTTCAAGATCACGGACTTTTAGAAGTGTCTCACTCATTTACAGGTCCTTGTAATAATGATGTAAATGTATCTGAAATTCGGCATTAATCAGTTTACCACAATTGTATTCTTTTTTTACAAAATTGAAACCGATATTTTTATGTCATAACAAAAATTCTATGGAATAGTTCCGGCTACGCTGAATGTTCTCACCAGTCTGATCCAGGGCATTTCCAATACTTGGCTGCAGGTAATCACCTGGTTATAGATTACCGGACACTTCACCCAGTGACCGTTAAAATCAACCAGAATGTCAATTTGTCCTAACGTCTCATCGAAGTTGCTCAGAATCAAGCCGCGCTCTTCAGTGATCAGATCTTCAACATGTGAGAACACGAATTGGCGCATTTTCATGGCTTCTTCTGATGGTACTTCTTCACCTGCGTGATCGAGAGAAAATACGATGATTTTGTCCACCTGCTGGATAGCTTCGCGGAATTTTTTGTTAAGCAGCGCATCGCTGCTGGTGCCGACGACGCTGAAGGCCAGGAAGCTGACGATCAGCGGTACGATTATGGCAGAACTACCTGAAGAGAACAGCGCCTGTTCGAGCAGAAGGTTTTGCAGCAAACCGCAAATTACGGCAGCGATTGCGATAATCACAAAACCAATCCAGATGTTTTGGTTAAGCGAAGCATAAAAAGGATAATCTAAAAATTCGCCGAGAGCCGGGTTGGAAAGGCCGATCAGTTTTGGCGTTATTACTATCGGCAGCCAGATCACCAGGTGGGCGAATAAGAGCGCCAACATCGACCAGAACAGCAAAGCCGCCCAGGCGCGCCCAACTCTGGCGCTAAGCCAGCCTGCCAGACCTGCGCTCAGCAGGCAGAGAACCAACCCCGGCATGAATTTGACCCACGGATAGGCGGCGTTGGCGCGCACTAATTGAACTGCATCAAATCCCCAGGTAAAAATAGAAAACGCCAAACCGGCGCTCAATCCGTATACAAGCCCGGCTATTTGCTTTTTCTTATTCAAAGCGGATTTCATATTAATTCATTATCCATTAAGGTGTTGATTGCTGCCAAAGAAACCAAATAAATGCAACCCTGCAATATTACATTGGTTTTTTATTTCGTCAATCCATTTTTTGGAGTGGTTTTTATTCATGCTTATTCGCTGTTGAGGCAGGCATCATGCATCGGAGGTGTAGGTTTTTACCGGGATGAACCTTTGATGCAACCACAAAAATCAGTTGTCGCCCATACGCATCCGCAGATACGATTCATAGCGTTCTGCGCTCACCCGACCTTCTTCGACTGCCTGAATTACCGCACAGCCGGGTTCTTCATAATGGGCACAGTCGTTGAACTGGCACAACTTCACCAGTTCGCGCAGCTCAGGAAAGTACCCATCCAACTCTTCGGGCTGCGTATCCCATAATGAGAGCCGGCGCAAACCAGGCAGGTCAGCGACGTAACCGCCGCCCGTGAGGGGGAATAATTCACGAACCACGGTAGTGTGGCGGCCTCTGTCTTTATGCGTGCTGACTTCACGTACTGCCAGCCCCAGCCCGGGTTGTACACGATTCATCAAGCTGGATTTCCCCACACCCGATGGACCGGTGAGCGCTGAAATTCTACCCACCAGCGCCTGACGAAGCTCATCCACTCCTTCACCGGTTTCAGCGGAGGTATAAATGACTGGGTAGCCCAAAGGTGGATAATCGGTAAAGATTTTTTTGGCGGTACGTTTGCCTACCAGATCCACCTTGTTGGCAATGACTAAGGCGCGCAGCCCTTGTTTCTCGGCGATCACCAGAAACCGATCGAGCATACGCAGGTGAGGTTCAGGCGAGGCGCAGGCGAAAACTGCCACGATTTGATCAGGATTGGCAAGCAGAATCTGGCGGTAATCTCCGCGCGGAGTGGGGTCTAAGCGGGCAAGCTCGGTGGAGCGTGGTTTAATCGCTTCTATCATCCCCCTTCCTTCAGGCAGCATCGAAATGGAAACCTGGTCGCCAATGCTGATGATGTCTCCCTGGAAGGTGCGCCGCTTTAACCTGCCGCGAATTCCGCAGCTGATAATGCCGCTGGCGGTTTCGACAGTGAAAAAACCTGATTGATAGCGAACAACTAAGCCGTCGAGCAACTCGTTTTTCAAGGTTATTCAGTATCGGGTTCTGGGGTGCGGGTCACATAGATGTCCCACTCCCACCAGAATTGGGTGTAGACTTCGCCTGAGAAATAAGCTTCAACAACGCGCCTGAACACAGGCGCAGCGTATTGCGAGCCATCACCGGCGTACTCGAGAATTACTGCAATAGCGATATCGGGTCTATCGGGGTTGTTGCCATCAGTAAAGCCGGCAAACCATGAATGCGGGTCTTCAACCGATGTGGTTGCGGTTCCGGTTTTACCATAAACCGGTGCCCGCATGCCTAAAAAGCGGCGGTAAGCAGTACCGCGCTGATCACGGACAACCGCCTCCATGCCCAACTTGATGGCATCCAGAGTTTCATCGCTTACCGGAATTTCGTTGAGCACTTCAGGCTGAAACTGATCGATGATTTCACCGTCAATGTTGGTGATCTTTTCAATTACTTGAGGGCGGTAAAGCGTGCCGCCGTTGCCGATGGCGGCCAGCATGTTGGCAACCTGTAGTGGTGTTACCAGCATATCGCCTTGACCAATGCCCATTTGTACGGCTGCACCTTCGCTGGTCGGGTTGTTAATTTGACCTACTTCTTCGGCCACTGCGTCGATACCGGTGGCACTGCCAAAACCAAACTCACGTGCCCAATCGGCAAGGTAGGCATCGCCCATCTGACGGTAAAGTTCAAGACCCAAATGGTAGAACCACGGGTTGCAGGAACGCATAATGCCTTCAACTAGCGTCAGGTTGCCGGAAGGCGGCAGTTCTTTGTCGTATGTCCAGTCGTTGCCTACAAACCCAGGCAGCTCAGTATATTGGCTGACACAGTCATATCGTGATGTGGGTGTGAACAAGCCAGATTCAAGCGCGGCTGCCGTGGTGACCAGTTTAAAGACCGATCCCAGTGGATAAGCCGATTGCGCCGCGCGGTTCCAGAGTGGGCGTCCTTCATCTGTTACCAGGTCTTGCAGCGCCCATTGGCTGTTGTAGTTCTGCGGCGTAAAATAATTTGGGTCGAAGTTGGGTGAAGAAGCCATTGCCAGCACGCGGCCTGTATCACGTTCTAATACTACGATGGCGCCTGTAAACCCGAGCAGTGCTTTTTGCACCAGAATTTGAAAATCTTTATCGATGGTGGTGTAGATATTGTAGGCAGGTTCCGCTTCGGATTTGCCCACTGCGGTGTCGTAGGTGCCGTCAGCGTTGACAACATAGAGATCGGCTGCCGGTCTGCCGCGCAGGTATTCTTCACCCCATTTTTCAATGCCTGCTGCACCAATCTTTTCATCGCCGGCATAACCTTTACGGCGGAATTCCTCATACTGTTCAGGGCTGATGCTCAACAAGTAACCTATCACCTGCGGAGATACCCCGCCATTGAAGTAATAGCGCGAGGTGTAAGGGTTAATGGCGACGCCAGTAAACGAATTCAAATAACTCGCTCTGGCTTCGTAAGTTTGCAGAGATACCTCGCCGATGGGCACATATGCACCGCCGCCGCTGTAAATAGAATCTCGAATGATGTTGGCTGGGATACCGGTCATTACAGCCAGAATCGCCGCCAGGTTGCCTTCCTGACCTTCGCCGATTTCATTTGGCACAACTCCAATGGCGATGGCTTCCGTTTGATTGGCGATGACATCACCATCATTGTCGTAGATAACGCCGCGAGAAGGCGGCGTGAGGCTGAGCGCCAGTTTCTTACCGCCGCTCAACTCAGGCATGATCAAACCGCTATCCCATTGGATCAGCCACTTGCCTTCAGAGGCAATTAATTCCATTTCCATTTGCCGTACGAGACTGCCGAAAAATACAGTCTCGAACACCACCTTATACCCCACCTTGGCTGAGTTGGCGTTGACCAGTGCGGTTAGAATGCCATAATCCATCCCATTAAGCGATAAGCTGACGGCTGCATCAGTATGGGCTTTGCTGAAATCCTCTTCACTGACAGCGTCGCGGCTGGTAGGAGAAAGCATGGCGTACATCCCCGTGTAATCTGATTCATTCCATTTTTCGAGGTAATCAAGCACCGTTTGAGATGCGTCGGGCATGGGGGTGGTTTCAATGCGCGGAGTGGGCAGCACATCTGGAGAGGGTTCGCCTGTGGGGGTTATTGCGGGGTTCACCGTATTGGTACAGGCGCTAAGAAGCAATAGTAAAACAATTGTAGTTTGCCACAGATGTTTCATTTTTCCTAATCCATATAGATTGGTTAGCCTGCATCCTCACCTGCGAGGATGCGTTTGTAAACGGGGCATGTGTAAGACAATTCGCGCTGACAGCGATAAGGTACGCCTCTACGCACGCCAAAGCCGAGTTGACGTATTGCGCGCTCGATATGGCACAAAGGCAGCCCCATAACGCTGGCAAAGCAGCCTGATAACTTATCAACCGGGCTGAAAGTTTCATTCTGTATGGCATATGCGCCAGCTTTGTCTAATGGGTCGCCGCTTTTAACATAAGCCTCAATCTCTTCGTCACGGTAGGCACGCATCTTAACCTTGGTTGAACACAGTTCAATAATGTTAATCCCGCGTGAGGGGATGCCGACGACCACAGCCGTGTGGACAAAGTGAGATCGGCCGCGGAGCTGTCGCAGCATCCTGGCAGCATCCTCTGCGTCAGCAGGTTTGCCGATGATCTCATCGCCATCGGCGACGGTTGTATCGGCACCAAGGATGACCGCACCGAAAGGTGTTTGGCGTTCGCAGTTATGTGATTTCTCGTGCGCCAGGCGCATGACGTAATCTTGCGGCAGCTCACCAGGGAGCGGTGTTTCGTCAATATTTGTGGCAGTCGCCGTAAAGGGGATTTCCATCCACGTCAAGAGTTGACGCCGCCGCGGTGAATTGGATGCGAGCACTATCATGAGTTCGGTCATATAAATATTCTAACACACCCACATCCGCCCGATGAGGATGTGCACATTTCGGGTAAAATTATCTATATCGAAACTGCGAGGTAAAAATGAAACTATTGCAAGATCGCATCGCTGCCGAGGGAAAGAACCTTGGTGGCGGGATTCTTAAAGTAGATAGTCTGATTAACCATCAGGTCGACCCAAAGCTGATGGATCAATGCGGGCTTGAGTTTGCGCGGCGCTTTGCGCTCACCATGCCTACTCGCATCCTCACTGCAGAAATTTCGGGCATCGCTCCGGCTTTGATGACAGCGCGCCACCTCAATCTGCCGGTGGTTTATGCGCGCAAGAACCGCCCAGTCACTATGCCAGATACGGTATACCTGACTATTGCGCCATCGCATACCAAGGGCAATAAAGTTGAGCTCATCGTCTCCCCCGAGTATCTTAAACCTGGCGAAAAGGTGCTGATCATTGATGATTTTCTGGCTTCCGGTGCAACCATCCTCGGGTTGGTGCGCCTGACGCAAGCCGCCGGTGCGACGATTGTGGGGATTGGCACGCTGATTGAGAAGACCTTTGAAGGCGGACGCGAAGCGCTGCAGCACTTGAATGTGCCCATCGAAGCCCTGGTGCAGGTGACCAATATGGATGATGGACGCATCGTTTTTGCAGATTGATCTAATTAATGAAACAAGCCATTGCCATTCTCGATTTTGGTTCGCAGTTCACCCAGCTTATCGCGCGGCGGGTGCGCGAGATGCACGTGTATTGTGAGGTTTTCCCCTGGCATACACCCGCAGATCGCTTGCAGCGCTTTAACCCGGCGGGGTTTATCCTCTCGGGAGGGCCGGCTTCAGTTTATGACGAGGATGCGCCTACCCTGTCACCTTATGTTTTGCAATCTGACGTGCCGGTGCTGGGTATTTGTTATGGTATGCAATTGTTAGCGCGTACGCTTGGCGGCGGTGTTGCCTCAGGTGCAAAAAGTGAGTACGGCTTGGCAGAAATTACCTGCAAACTGCAGAATGCGCTGCTTCCGCCTGGCAGCCAGCCTGTGTGGATGTCGCATGGCGATCAGGTAACCACGCTGCCCGCTGGCTTTGTAGCGCTGGCAACCAGCAGCAATACCAGCATTGCAGCCATGTACGACGAGAAGCGACGCCTGTACGGTGTGCAGTTCCACCCTGAGGTGCACCACAGCCCGCGCGGCATGGAGCTCTTGCGAGCCTTCGTCATTGATATTTGCGCTGCAACAGCCAATTGGACACCGCAGGCAATCATCTCTGCTGCGATTGAAGAAATACGGTTGCAGGTGGGCGAGGGCGCGGTGCTCTCAGCAGTCAGCGGCGGAGTCGATTCAAGCGTGGCGACGGCGCTGGTTCACCGTGCAGTTGGCGCACAACTGCGAGCAGTGTTCGTGAACACCGGATTACTTCGCCTGAACGAAGCCGAACAAGTCGAACGTGTGTTGAAGGATTTTCTCGGCATCCCCCTCACCACAGTGGATGCCAGCGCGGCGTATTTTGGCGCGCTGCAAGGCGTGACTGAGCCAGAAGCAAAGCGCCGTATTATCGGTGCCAAGTTTATTGAGGTTTTCAGTCAAGAAGCCGCTCGCGCCGGCAACCCGCAGCACCTGGTACAGGGCACCATTTATCCTGATGTGATCGAATCCAGTCAGGGGGCAATCATAAAATCACATCACAATGTAGGCGGGCTTCCCAAAGATCTGAAGTTTAAGCTCGTCGAACCCCTGCGTTATCTTTTCAAAGATGAGGTGCGCTGTGTGGGTGAAGCACTGGGCATACCGCCTGAGCTGGTATGGCGCCAGCCTTTCCCGGGGCCGGGGCTGGCGGTGCGCTGCCTGGGAGAGGTGACGCCAGAGCGAGTGGAACGCCTGCAATTGGCGGATGCCATTTTCACTGAGGAATTGTTCAATGCCGGGCTGATCAACCAAAAGCCCGTACCTGGCAAGCCGCAGTTGGCGCAGGCGTTTGCGGCGCTGCTGCCGGTGCGCTCAGTGGGCGTGATGGGCGACCAGCGTACCTATCAGGAGACGGCCGCGTTGCGCGCGGTTACTTCCGAAGATTTTATGACCGCCGATTGGGCGCCGCTGCCCTATGACCTGCTTGGCCGCAGCGCCAACCGCATTGTTAATGAAGTAGCCGGCATCAATCGTGTGGTGTACGACATCACCTCCAAACCGCCGGCGACAATTGAGTGGGAGTGAATTCTCGCCTTCAATAGTTAAACCCCTGTGTTTATGGCAAAAATGAGTTAAGATAAACCTTATGCGGAATCGCATCAATTTTAGGATTCTAACTTCCATAGCGCTGAGCGGGCTGCTGCTGACGCTGGTCTTGCTGTCGGCGGTTGCCCAATCGGCTGGTACTCTCACACTTCCTACCCACATCCTTATTGCAGAGGTTTCGGGCATTGCTCGGTATTGATGACCGCGCTACCTTAAACTGCCGGTAGTACATGTGCATGAGAACCGGCCAGTAATCATGTAAGTTATGGTGTATCTGGCGATTACACCATCACACACCAAGAGTAATAAAGTTGAACTCATCGTCTCGCCCAAGTACCTCAAGCCTGGCGATAAGGTGCTTTACGATGATAAGGCAAGGGTGATGGTCAACGATCTCTTGGTTGACTATGCTTATGAA
>JAGOVY010000122.1 GCA_018060515.1 Anaerolineaceae bacterium
AGCTGGCGCGCGAAGCCGGTTTGGATTTGGCGCACTTCACACGCTCAATTAATAGCGGCGCGGCGCGCGCTGCTGTGCTTGCAGAGGGGAAGCTTGGCAAGGAACAGTTCAATGTTCGCGGCACACCGACGCTGATGGTGAGTGATGGCACAAAGCTCCGGCACCCAATTGCCTACCCCAGGCTGCAGAATGGCAAAATTATCTCGATCGGAAGGCTGCCGTGCAGCGGTGAAGGTTGCTATACCGCCACCCGCGCGTTGTTTGATGCGGCCTTGGAACATTCTATAGCAACTCAATGACCGTGTCCAAATGGAAAGGGAAAAAATGAGTGAGCGATTGAATTACTCCAAAATATCACCACAAGGAACAGCAGGTTTGATCCAACTGGAAAAATACATTCATGGCTGCGGTTTGGAGCCCGACTTGATCGAACTCGTGAAACTGCGCGCCTCGCAGATTAATGGCTGCGCCTATTGCATTGACATGCACACCAAAGATGCGCGCACGAATGGTGAAAGCGAACAACGCCTGTACGCTGTCAGCGCCTGGCACGAAGCGCCCTTCTACAGCGAGCGTGAACGGGCGGCGTTGGGCTGGGCTGAAGCCGTGACCCTGGTAGGCGATACACACGTGCCTGATGAAGTTTACGCACAAGCGCGGAAGCACTTCTCGGAAAAAGAGCTGGTTGATTTAACGCTGGCGATTGTTGCCATCAATGGTTGGAATCGGCTGGCGATCAGCTTCAGAACGCCGGCGGGATCGTATCAGCCTGACCATCTGAGCGCGGTCAAAAAACCTGTGTAACACTGCAAAGTGAACTTATGAGCCGCATCAACCTTGATCTTGAACCAGTGCCACCCTACAGGCTCGACCTTACGGTTTGGGCGCTGCGCCGCCGCCCTCACAACATCGTAGACCGTTGGGATGGCGACACCTATCGCCGTGTGCTCGTTTCTGAAGCCGGCGTGCCGTTTGAGGTTGAGGTGCGCCAAACCGGTGAGCCCGCTGCGCCGCACCTGTTGGTTTCAGCACAGCCCCCCAACACGGATGAGCCCACTAAACGCCTGATTGTGTCATCTTTGGAGCGCTTGCTGGGCATTAAGTGTGACCTGGCAGGTTTTTACCGCCTGGCAGAGCAGGATGAAAACCTAAAGCCCGTGATGGAAAAATTTTACGGTTTTAAACCTTCCCGCCTGCTTTCTAACTTTGAAGTATTGGTGAACGCAATTGCCTGTCAGCAGCTCACGCTGACGATGGGAATTCACCTCATGAACTCCCTCGCGGAGACTTACGGCCTGGCACAGCAAACGCCAGAGGGCCTCTTTCATGCTTTTCCGCGCCCGCAAGAGCTGGCCAATGCGAACCACGATGATCTGCGCAGGATGAAATTCAGCTATCAGAAAGCGCGTTATATCACCGAAATAGCACAGGCGATTGTGTCAGGTGACCTTGACCTAGAGGCGGTTGATTCGCTGGACGACCAGAGCGCGGTGGCTTATTTGTGCAAGTTAAAGGGCGTGGGGCGATGGACGGCTGAATATTTTTTACTGCGCGCACTTGGGCGCACAAACATCTTCCCCGCTGATGATGTGGGCGCGCGGAATCACCTGCAGCGCTGGTTAGGTCTGACCGATAAATTGAATTTCAACACGGTGCACCAAACCATCGAGCCGTGGCGCGGGTATGGCGGTTTGGTTTACTTCCATTTGCTATTAAAGGGTCTGGCCGAAAAAGAGATTCTCGGCTGAAAGGCAGGAGATGCCATGATAAAGATAAAACGCGTGTACGAAGAGCCTGCAATTAGCGATGGCACGCGCTACCTGGTTGAAAGGCTATGGCCGCGCGGCTTCAAGAAAGAGTCTCTAGAGATGAAAGCCTGGATCAAAGCGGTTGCTCCCAGCGATGAACTGCGGCAATGGTTTGGGCACGACCCGCTGAAGTGGGATGAATTTCTGCGCCGTTACTGGGGTGAGCTGGAAACCAACCCCACGGCGTGGCAGCCGCTTGCCGCAGCTGCAAAGCTTGGGGAGGTGACGCTGTTGTATAGCGCGCACGACACCGAGCACAACAATGCGCTTGCGCTAAAGCTGTTTCTGGAGCGTTATTTAGAAACAGCGGAGTAAGAATGAGAAGATTATTTTAAACTGCCGGTGAAAATTTCTACTCCGGCAAAAATACTACAACCAACCCTGGAGGAAAAATGAGTGACGAAAGCATGACCACCCTCGATATCCGGCCGATACCGCCGCCGCAGAAGCACCCGATGATTTTCCAACTTTTCGACAGTCTCAAACCGGGTCAAAGCTTCATCTTGATTAATGACCACGACCCCAAGCCGCTTTATTACCAATTACAAGCTGAGCGCAACGGACAATTTACTTGGGAATATGTAGAGCAAGGCCCGCTGGATTGGCGGGTGAAAATTGGCCGCTTACCGGCAGCATAATCGAACCCGTCAGCAGATTGGGCGCTGCAGAGGTGAACCAGAACGTGTGAGAGCAGGAGGAGACTTAAATGAAAACTGCCAACCTGATGGAGAACTTGAGGTTTGGAGACAAAAACCCGCATGCTGAGCCATTCCATGTGGATGAGGATGGGCGCGCCATTCTCTTCACGCTTAAGCCTGGGCAAACCATTCGCGAGCACAACGCCCCCAGCTCACCCTTTTTTGCGGTTGTCTTGCGTGGGCGCGGAGCCTTTTCGGGCGCTGACGGCTTTGAGCGCATCTGCGGCCCGAACACCTTGCTGGTATTCAACGCCGGAGAAACGCATGCGGTGCGCGCCATTGATGAGCTGGTTTTTATTGGAATTTTGCACGGCGTGCCCATGGAAAAACAGCAAGCTTAATCAGGGTGATTGTCTGAACTGGAAAGCGCCGAAAGTTTTGCAAAATTTGATCGTTTGAATTAAAGGAGACCAACCATGAGTATCGTTACCCAACCGCTGCGCGATGAGCACAAAGAGCTGTACCCCAACGTAGACCGCATGCGCCAGGTGGCTGAGATTGTTGACAACGCATCGCCTGCGGAGGTGATGGCCGGCGTGGCTGAGGTATATCAGTTCCTTGCCCATCACCTCTTGCCGCATGCCTCAGCCGAAGAGGCCGCGCTTTACCCCGTGGTGCAGAAGGTGCTCGGCAGCGCCGATGCCACCAAAACCATGAGCCGCGATCATGTTGAGATTGAAATATACATTAAAGAACTGGAAAAGCTGCAAAGCGAATTAGACGGAACGCCTTTGACAACCTTGCAAATCAAAGCGCTGCAGCGCGTGTTATATGGCGCGTACGCGCTGGTTAAGGTTCACTTTGCCAAAGAAGAAGAAGTGTACCTGCCGATTCTCGATGAGCGCCTGTCGGCTGACGCGGCGCGCGAAATGTTTGAAGCAATGGAGGCCGCAGCACACAAAGCCATGCACGTCGACGGTGCGTAATATGCACAGCGGATGAGGTAGCCAACTATAAACACGGCGGAGAGAAGGCTCTCCGCCGGTTGGCTGTCGGGAGAAATGTAATTCCTGGATATTCAAGGTTATTGGAGCTATGCCGAAAGGCAATGATGGTTTGCTTGTGGTTGCCTCAAATTCCGGACTGGCGCTAAGGCTGCCCCACCGTCCAAATGCCGTCAATATCGGGCGTAACAGTAACATCATAAATCATAAAACCAGGATGAGCGTCATCGTCGCAAAGAAATGCATCCAGGTCATAATAACCAGCTTCCAGGCGGTCAATTACCATGGTTTCGCCGGGAGCGAGACGCTGGTTTTTCTTAAAAAGGTTGCGGCCCCAAAAGGTCTGTGATGACGCCGGCTTGATGCGTAGCGAACATAGCGCACCTTCTGCGCCATTGAAAACCGTCAGGTTGTTGTCGCCTGATCGCGTCACGCCGCCAAAGACGCAGGCTGCGCTCACCAGTAATACAACAAGGCAGACGATCAAAGTTCCCGAACGTAAAGGATTGTTGTGAGACTCTGTCATAACCAGTCCTTTTCAGAACACTTAATTATTGAGTACATGGTAATTAAACCCGATATGCCTTAAATGGACGCGCTGATGAGGCGAAATTCTTTGCAACAACCGGTCAGTTCATCTCACAGCCACACAGGCGTTCGCGTAGAATTATTTTGGAAAAGGAAGCAAAAACTGATTCTTGTTACGACCTACCTCAATCCAGAACCCCCTACAGGGCTGGCGGCGTTAGCGCGCGGGCATGGCGGAAGTGGATGCGGGCAACCGCCAGCATCGGCGCCACCCAGGGCAGCGCCAGCAGCACGAGCACCTGGCTGATCAGCAAGAAAAACGCGCCGGGTTCAGCCCTCACCACCGCGGGTATTGAGATCAAGGCACTTGTTAAACCAATCCCCAACAGCAAGATGCGGTCAAGAATGCGTAAAACGCGTTTGAACTTGCCGGTGATCAGCATCAATGCCGCTGGCAGGGCAATGATGCCCAGCGCAACCGCCAGGGTGAATGTCAGCACTCCCAGGGCGCGCGTTAGCGGTGAGAACAGCCAGGCGTGCCACAGCCCCGCAAGCCCCAACAGCAGCAGTAAATCTGCGCTGATCAGGCGGTGCCAGGCAACGGCGCGGTGCAGTTCTGGCGATGGACCGCGCGGAGACTTCTTTCGGCTGAGGTTATAAAGCCGGTTGACAGCCAGGCCGGCCACGCCATAGATCAGCCCGATGAGGATTGAAATATTGAGCGTGGTGCGCACGGCGGCCGGGTTGGCATGCGCCATGCCCGAAAAGAACACCGATCCGAAGAACACAAAGGTCACCGCTGTCACGGAGAAACCCCAAACAATGCCGGCAACAAACCACCCCTCGCTGAGAAGGGGGATGTGCGTGATGCGCAGGATGGCATCTATCAAATCAGCCGGCAAGTTATACCCGAAGATTCGCCGTGAATTAGATGTGGTGTCTGAAGAGTGCATGCGAGCCCCTTAAGCATTAAAGAAATGGATTTTGAATCTATGGGATTATACCCTTATGCAGGGTCAATTATTTCTAACCCAAAAAAAATTTAGGATCATTAGAATAGATACCAAATACTGTTGATTTCCTGATCGCTGGTATGTTTCAATTAAACATAAAAATCAAAAAATCGCCTTCATAATTGAAGGCGATTGTAAATGTTCCCATTCAAGGGTTGCTCAGAGCGTACCGGCCAGCACAGGTCTGAACTT
>JAGOVY010000039.1 GCA_018060515.1 Anaerolineaceae bacterium
CAAAGGTATAATTATTTTGGTGGGTCATTTCGAGTCTCCTTTTCTGGTTTTAGACACCTTAAGGATACTTCTGACTCACCACTTTTGTTAAGGTTCTGCATTTTACAGAAAGAATGTTACACCAACAGTTTTTTTATGAAGAGCACATGGAAGTGGATATTGGGAATTGGAGCAGCGGTCTTTGCAGTAGTATTAATTGGGTTGCTGTTTTTAAACCATTTTTGGCTAGCATCATATGCTGTAACCCTTAGGCATGGCATGCGTGGAGGTTATTCGCTCATGCCATATAGTACATGGTCGCCATTTGGCGTGTTAATCTTAGTCGCATGCGTACTATTGTTAATCTTTGGTATCCTGTTTCTGGTAATTCGATCTAAACCAAAAGCAATCTCTGAAACAGAAATTGCGTCGAATCCTTTAGAAATCTGTCCTGGTTGCGGTGCTGATCTTGAGCCCACTTGGAAATACTGTCCATTTTGTGATTATGATCTATCGTAAAAACAGATTGATGACTTATTTATTCGGACATCATAAACCCCTTGGGAAATTCTAATCATCAAGTTGTGATACTAACCCCAAATCACAACAGAAACCTGACAAATTCTTTATCAAACCTATATAACCTAAATGATATCCTAAAAATACAGAACGGTATTTACCGACTGAATAAATGTCTTTGAAAAAGGAGAAAAAATGTTTAAGAAAATTGCTATTTCAATAGGAACGATGCTGACCGTGGGAGCAATCGCATTGTTCACCGTGGGGAGTGTTTTTGCTCAATCCCCAACTCCCCCTGTTCCTAATGAGCCATTCGGAAATGCATGGGGACGGGTATGCGAAGGAGCAGGAGTGGTGTCAGATGTGGTTAGCAGCTTGCTTGGAATGACCTCAGAAGAGATCTACACAGCGCGAAGCACTGGAAAAACACTCTCGGATCTTGCTGTAGAAAAGGGTATCACCGATCAGCAATTGATTGATGCTATTACAGAAGGTCGTACTGATGCCGTCAATCAGGCCGTTGCCGACGGGCGTATCACCCAGGATCAAGCAGATTGGATGCTTGAAAAAATGGAAACAATTGTTCCGTTGATGATTGACAATCCATTTGGCCATGGTGGAATGGGCGGAATGCGCAACGGTGGAGGTGGGCGTCATGGAAACTGGGAACCCGCGACAATTGAAACTACTCCGTAATTTGTTGGTGCTCGTCTAAATGACCAAGTAGAGAGTAGATTATCACTGCTCTCTACTTGGTTTTCACTGACGTAAAATTATAAACAGCTTTGAGGTTCGAAAGATGGTTTTGTAGAACGGTGGTAAATAAATGCACTCAGCCAAAACTATTTTTATTGTCAACTGCAATGCTATATCAACGAATTACTCACAACCGGTTATTGAGGCATTAGTTGGATTAGGTTATTCTACAAAAATATTCAACTATTCAGATTTTCAAGATTCAATCCTCCAGTTTGTCCCTGATTTTATTATTGCGTATCTTCCGGGAAACAAGAACTTGGATCTTCAATATTGTCATTCTCTTGTAAAATCTATTGAAGTGCCTATATTTGTAATAAGTTCCCTCGATGATGTGGAATCGCGTATCCAGGCTTTTAATATCGGTATAGAGGATTACTTGGTTTCACCAGTAAGTCCAAAAGTTATTGCAGTACGAGTAAGAAACATACTAAATTGCAGATTTCGATCTTTAGTAATGTGAATTTTTATTGACAGTCATTAATATGAATAGTTATTAGGAATTAATAATGAATTTTGTTCAACCACAGGAAGTACTGGTTGTTGATGATGATCGCAAGATAGTCAACCTTGTAAGTATGTATTTAAAAAATGAGGGATTTAGCGTCTCTGTGGCATATGATGGGCAAGATGCTTTGAACCAGGCTCTAAAAAAGCAACCTGTATTAATAATCCTTGATTTGATGTTGCCAAAAATTGATGGTAAAGAAGTTTGTCAAATTATACGTGATAAAACACATACTCCTATAATTATGTTAACAGCGAAAACAACCGAAGAAGATATAATCGAAGGACTAGATTTAGGAGCTGATGATTATGTTACCAAACCGTTCAGCCCCAAAGAACTCATGTCTCGGGTTCGCGCGTTATTGCGTCGAGCGTCTGAAAGCATAGATTCAAAAGGTACAATTCTCCAATATGGAAATCTTACCGTTGATCTCTTTCGGAAAGAGGTGCAGATTGATGGTGAAGTTGTAAATCTGACTAAAACTGAATTCCGTATATTGGAGACATTAGGAAAAGAACCGGGGCGTATATTCAACCGTAGCGAATTAATAGAAAGGGTTTTTGGATATGAATATGAGGGGGTGGATCGAGGCATTGATGTACATATCATGAATTTACGAAAAAAGATTGAATTAAATACCAGTCAATTCCGCTACATTATTACCGTTCCTGGAATGGGATATCGATTTGAGGATCGTCATGCTTAAGAGTCTTCGGTTCAAAATTCTTGCCGCAATGGTTATAGTAATAATCGCCGGTGTGGTAATCACAGCATTGAATGCAACGCGTTCTACGACTGGTGAATTTCAGAGATACCTTATGCACGGACAAACGATGCGCCAGAAACGGTTTGTTGTCTCTCTGACAAATTTCTATGCGTCAGAACAATCCTGGACAAACGTTCAGTCTCTTGTGGATCAAATAAGTGGAATGAGTGGCGAGAGAATCTTGGTTGCAGATTCAAGACTAATAATAGTAGGGGACTCTGAGGGTAAACTGGTGGGAAGCACAGCCGGCAATAACTGGAATTTCAAAGTTCCAGATCCAGGCGGTGCAATTGCAGGTTATCTCTATATCAACCCACTTGTTGAAGCAGATACCAGTACTTCTGATTACATTATCAGCGTTTCCCGCTCTGTTTGGTTAGGTGCAGTAATTGCTATTTTGATCGCTTTTTTTGCGACTCTTCTGATTTCTCGAAGTATTCTACACCCGGTTGAAGAACTTACAGTTGCTGCTCGAAAAATGCAGAGTGGGGACATGTCTGTCCGGGTGAATGTGGAATCTAAAGATGAAATTGGGGTTTTAGGCGCGTCATTTAATGCCATGGTGGAAAGTGTAACTAAGCAAGAACAGTTACGGAAAAATATGGTTAGTGATGTGGCTCATGAATTACGTACACCACTGTCCAATATTCTAGGATACCTTGAAGCAGCAAATGATGGGCTTGTCACTCCCAATCAAGCACTTGTCAGCAACCTATTCGAAGAGGCTACACTTCTCAATCACTTAATCAATGATCTTCAAGAATTAGCCGAAGCAGATGCAGGACATTTACGACTTGATATCACGACAATTCGCCTCGATGAGATTCTTCAATCAGCCGTTGACAATTTTACACCCATCGTTCAAAAGCTGGGAATTCAATTATCCTGCGATTTTTCCTCAGATTTACCAACGGTTAAAGCCGATTCCCAACGGGTTGCTCAAATCTTGCGCAATTTAGTGGGAAATGCTTTGGATTACACACCTCCTGAAGGAAAAATCACCCTTAAAGCTCAAGAGGACAAATCTTTCGTACGGATTGAGGTGATAGACACAGGAACTGGGATAGAAGCTGAGCACCTGCCATATATATTTGAACGATTTTATCGTGCGGATCCTTCTCGCGCTAGAACGTCTGGCGGATCTGGATTAGGGTTAGCAATCGTAAAACAATTGGCCGAAGCGCAAGGTGGGCAAGTGGGTGTTGAAAGTGCAACAGGAAAAGGCTCTACTTTCTACTTTACCCTTCCCATAAGTCGAGATTAGCTTTTTTTCAATGGTTATCTTGTTTGATTAATTATTGTGAATATTACGATAGGTTGCACGAGAACATACTTGACTTGAATTACAAAATAAATTATTGATAGCAAAATATAATACTGACTTCAACCCAATTCCCAAACCAGGATAACCTTAAATTTGTTGGCTGATTTGCTGGTTACCGGAAAATGATGATAACCAGCACTCCCTTCCCCCTTAAGACTCTAGAGGAACAATGTTGTAAGAACGGAGTGCACTCCGTTCTATTTTTCGCTTCCTCTTCTTTGTGAAACCCAGATACTACCATCCTTTGTTGCTCGCTTCCCATTTCGCAATCCGTGTAGATTCGTCAGGAAAGAGTTGTAATTAAGCCCACTTAAAGCAAGATTGATTTCTCCTTGTATAGCTCTCTGGCAGTTCAGGTTGTCGCAAAATACATACAGGCTTCCATTTGATGCTTCATAAAACTTCATCCATTTCTTTTTTCGGGATATTTGATCCTTACTCACATCCCGCTCTACTTCGACGAATATTACCTCGCCTATTTTTGGATCCACAGCAATAATATCTGGGATATAAGTCTCACCATTGGATAAACTAATAGCTTGTGCTCGTCCTTGAATTCTGTAACCTTCATCTACCAGGATTTCCCCGGCCTGAATATTCAGAATGGTATGTTCCGGTGAAGAATGGTGTCTTATTAGGATGTCAAATTCATTTTCCTTGGGAATTTTGCCTGTTAATACCTGGTATGCAACTTGACCATTGCGAGTCAAATGCAGCACTGCAGGCTGATTTCCACCAGAACTGGATCCTTGCTCAACAACACCACTTATCTGTTCAACCAAGATTGGAAATTCATTTTCTTCCAATGACATTAACCAATTCAAGGCTTCATCCAGGTTTTTGTTTGCAGCTGATAAGGAAAGGTGTTTTGCCATTTGCTTTATGATGGATGGTCGTAAAGCAATCCCCATTTCACCCATCACAAAAATTGCCGCCGATGTTTTTTCAAAGTTCTTGGACGACTGCCAGGTTTTTACCCAATCCGGAACAGGCGTAAGGCCACTCGATTCTTCAGTATCTGTTTTTTGGGGTTGAATGTTCTGGGACACATCACCATACTTCGAGCTGAATTCTTCCACCCAATCACTAAACCCCTGCAGCCAATTCCCTGTTGAGGATTGCGCAGAGGATAACTCCTCAATAACCAAACCGGGAAAGAGTCCGGGATTTCTTGTGTAATCCCAACGCGCGATGATATCAGGGTAGGGAGGAACGACTCCGCCCCAAATTACACCTGCGCGGATTTCCTGTGACACAACCATGGCGCGTAAAGTAATCTGCCCGCCCATTGAATGTCCCCACATGCCAATGCGGTTTGGGTCGGCGTCGGCATAGGCTTGCAGGGAAGATAACGCGTTGAGAACGTCAACTGTATAATCTGGTGAACCATAACCGCCGCCGATTTCAGGACCACCCTCAGAACTGCCGTGACCGCGATAGTCCGGTTTTAGAACGATATAGCCGCTGCGGGCGATTCGGTCCACATAGTCTATATAACGCTCGGTGGTGCTGTATTCTGCAGGCGAGATGTAGCCGTGGTTGAGGATGATCGCCGGCCAACCTGTATCAGGTTTGGTTCCAGTGGGGATGGTCATCAAGGCATAGTTCTTGAAGCCATCCGACAGGTAAGAGATGATGTACCGGTCATATCCAACCCCTGGTTTAAGAGTCTGTTCGAAAGTAATTGGGCTGCCCGGATACGAGTGCTGACGCATTGCTTCGATTTGCAGCGGATGTGGATCCCGCGAAAATGGTGATACCGTAGGTGTCGAGGTGGTAACCGGCTGCAAAGCAGCTGCGTTTTGCGTAACTGTGGCTGCTGCGCTGCCAGTGGCCAAAGGTGATGCCGCTGCTGTTTGTGTCGATGCCTCTTCGACTGTTTCGATTGCCGGAAGAGGTGTTTCGAGAGTGTTTGTACAACTACTGATGATTAAAATCATCAGCAGCAGGTAAAGCGTCTGTCTGATTCTCATTGAGTTCAATCGATCGGTACCAGTTCGTATACACGCGAACCCAGACCAATGGCAGCGGCGTGTTCCAGGGTGTGGATACCGTTGCGCGATTCCATCCGCTCGATCAGATCCGCACCATCTGGCGCGGCATAGACCAAGTCCACACATGCCTGGTCAAGAGCAACCGGGTCGAGCGAAGCCAGGATGCCAATATCGGCCATGGTTGGAGCAGCAGGATTACTGTCGCAATCGCAGTCAACAGATAAATTGTTCATCACATTGATATAGAGGATGTTTTCACCCAGGTAGTCTGCCACGCCTTTGGCGGCTTCCGCCATCGACTCCAAAAAGCTATCCTGGTCGCCGCCCCATATGGAGGTGGAACTGGCGCCAGCGCTGTGGATTAAACACTTTCCTGCTGACGAGGCGATGCCAATTGACATGTTCTTAATTACGCCGCCAAAGCCGCCCATGGCATGGCCTTTAAAATGCGCAAGGTTGACCACGAAATCATAGTTGGCAAAATGTGAGCCAATCACATCTTCCTTAAGGTGTTTGCCGCCGACAATCGGGATGCTCATGGTTCCATCCCTGTCCATCACATCAACCGGCGCGATTGCCGTAAAGCCATGTGCTTCTAAGACGCGTTGGTGCGATGCTGCCTCTGCCCGCTGGCCGCCGTAAGCGGTATTACATTCCACAATTGTGCCTGTCACGGTTTGCACCAGTGGCGCAATCAGATCAGGTGCGAGGAAATGATGCCCGCCCGGTTCGCCGCTGGAAATCTTGACAGCGACATTGCCGCTAGCTGCGCGGCCAAGCGCCTGATAAATGCGCAGCAGCCCATCCGCACTGATGGTTGTGGTCATAAACACTGTCGCCAGGTTCTGCTCAGTCGTTGCTGCTGAAGGAGTTTCTGCCTGAGGCTCTACCGTGGATGTTTCAGTCAGCCCCTGGGTTGCTGTGGGTTCATCAGTGAAGGCAGCAGAGTTGTTGTGGGCTTGTGTGGCTGTGCCTGACTGTAGCTGGCTGTCAGTCGTTGATGTTTTACTAAAAGGACTACACGCCGCAAGGACGGCGGCAAAGGATACACCAAGTATCTTTAGTGCTTCTCGACGAGATGTTATGTTTTCCATAAGGTCATTCTCCTTAGATAGTTTTTCTCCAAACAAAAAATGCGCAGGCTTCATTCGAATTTTCAGATAGTCTTTCATGACAAGAGAGATTGACATGAGATGGGTTTCCTATTCGTGAGTTTGTAGTTTTTTCACTTACCATGTTCTAAAGACGAGCGCATATCGCTTGGGGTATTGAAACCTGAATCAATTTGATTGAGATGGGATCGTTTGGAGGTTTTATCTCAAACGATCCCATCCATTACATTCCAGCTTCAATAGTCCGACATTTGCCGCAAGCCTTCGGGAGCGCGCGCGCCTGCCACCTTAATTTTTGCATAACCGCTCTCGATCTCTTGCAAGTCTTGTGCAGATAACTCGATGTGAACCGAGGCGAGGTTCTCCATCAGATGGTCATGTTTCGTAGTTCCTGGAATGGGGACAATCCAGGGCTTTTGGGCCAACAGCCAGGCTAATGCGATCTGCGCGGGTGTCGCCCCTTTGCGGCTGCCAATGCTTGCCAGCAGATCAACCAGAGTTTGGTTGGCTTGGCGCGCCTCAGATGTAAAGCGCGGGAACCAGGAACGGAAGTCATTGCCTTTGAAGGTTGTTTGAGCATCGATCTTACCACTAAAGAACCCCATCCCCAATGGGCTCCAGGGCACAAAGCCAATTCCCAACTCTTCGCAGGTTTCCAACACTCCGCTGGTTTCTGGTTCGCGCGTCCACAATGCGTATTCATTCTGAATGGCCGTCACCGGTTGGATGGCGTGGGCGCGCCGGATGATCTGCGGACCAGCTTCGGACAAGCCAAAATACTTAACCTTACCCTGTTGGATGAGGTCTTTGACCGCGCCGGCTACATCTTCAATCGGCACATTTGGATCGACCCGGTGCTGATAATAAAGGTCGATGGTTTCAATTTTCAAGCGCTTGAGCGAAGCTTCAGTCATTTGCTTGATGTACTCAGGATGGCTGTTAAGCCCGCGGGATTGTCCATTGGCATCGAAATCGAAGCCAAATTTGGTGGCGATTACGACCTGATCACGGATGGGAGCCAGAGCCTCGCCGACGAGCTCTTCATTAACAAATGGTCCGTAGATCTGCGCGGTGTCAAAAAAGGTGACGCCGCCTTCGAACGCAGACCTGATCCGTTCAATACTCTTGTGCCGATCGGTTGCCGGGCCGTAACCGTGGCTCAATCCCATGCAGCCAAAGCCGAGGGCTGAGACCTCCAGTCCGCTGCGGCCAAGTTTCCGTTTTGGCATATATTGATTATTCATGTTATTTCTCCTGTTTTATTATCCGGGTAAGATGGTTCGGGTAGCACTTCATTCAGACAGCGAATCGCATTGAGCGCCCGGGGGTAACCAACGTAGGGCAGCAATTGGGTGATCACGCTGAGCAGAGTTCGTTTAGTGTTGCCAATGTTCACATTCCCCTGGATATGGCCTTTCAACTGCGCTTCACAACCGCCTAAAGAAAGAAGCATCGAGAAGGTTAGCAGTTCTCTCGTTTTGAGGTCGATCCCCGTACGGGTGAGGAAATCACCAAAACAGTTGGCGGATAAGTATTTTTGAATATGGAGCTGATTGGCCGGTGAAGATGCGTACATCTGATCAATCGTCTCGCCAAAAATGGTTTTCTGAACTTCCAAACCCTTTTCCAGGCGCGTCTCCGGCGCGGTCGTCGAACGCCTTTCGACTGGCATTGGGGCACCCTGGCTCACCAATACTTCATTCGTGACCAGCAGGAAATCGATCACCCTGGACATGCCCACGTAAGGGATGGCCTGGTAAACGATCTCTTTTACTTCGACCGGAGTGACGCCGATATGGAGCGCGCCGCCAAGGGTCACACGATATTCCAGCAGTGACTGGCTGGCAATGCACGAAGCCAGGATGACCATCAGGCGGGTACGGATATCGAGATTCCCATACTGAAGGACTTCATCAAAAGCAAAGTTGTCGAACACTTCAAGCAGCTCGGCGTCGGTAGCCCATAATGGTGTATTGCTGTTGGGGAACAATTGCTCATGGTTTTTACTGGCGATTTCACTGATTGGCATTTTCAATATTCCTTTTTGCACGGATAAACTTCATTTATCTATCATCTGACTTATATTTATGAGGGCAAGGTGTGCTTCATACTGTAAGGAGGTTAATGCTCCGCAGCCACTCTTCAACCGCTGCACCGGCATCCCGAACCTCTTCGCCGCGAACCGCGAGTCCTTCTCCAATAATCGCGCCGGGGCAAGATGCGGTGTAATCACGTACAGTGGTTCCCAGTCCACTGCCGGCGTGTGTTGTAAATGGGAAGATGGTTTTACCGGTGAAGTCAAATCCTTCGACGAAGGTTGACATGATCATCGGGGCTCTTACGTTCCAGATCGGGCTGCCTAATAGCACAATATCGTAGGAATCGATGGAAGTTAATCCGTTCAGGATCTCTGGACGCGCATTCGCATCTTGTTCCCGGACATTGCGCTCAACAGTATCTCTGTAATTATCGGAGTAAGGATCGGCAGGTTCGATGCGGTGAACATCGCACTCAATCAACTGGCTGATCATGCCTGCCAGCACTTCGGTGTTTCCAACATCAAGTTGTATTCGTTCGCCATAATAGTAGTTTTCGCCTGCCCGTGAGAAATAGGCTAAAAGCACCCTGCTCGTGGAAGCGGTTGACTGCAGGGAATCCGGGTTTGGCGCGAGGCTCGACGTGTTTTCCTTCTGCCCCGCGGTTGGTGTTGGAGAATTGGCAGGCTGCGTGGTAGTTGCAGTTGGCAACTCAGGCGTTTGACTCACGTGGAAATCGCCTGGCCTTGTCTTTTCTCCAGCAAGTGTGGATGGATTGCGTTGGCTAACGCAGGCGGTCAGGGAGGCGATGGAGGTTAGTGCTAAAAATCGCAATGCTTCGCGACGGGAAATCTTTGTGTTCATAAGGTAGCTTTGCCTACATTATTGTTTGGATACGCCCAAGCTGTGTCGAACCTCCAGCGTGGGCGATAAGGCCAGTTTTACAATCAGGTCAGACAGGCTGTTGAGGGATACGTCGTGGCCATGGAAGGGTTCACCTTTTTGCGTGAGTTGGTAATTGATTTCGTTTTCGTGGGTGAACCAACCCGGCCTAAGGATCGTGTAATCCAGGTCAGAAGCTTCGATCACGGCAGCAGAATCACGATAAGGGTCGAGGACGCTTGAATAACGCTGGCCAGGAACCTCGTTATAGATGCCCATCGAACTGATGAAGATCAAACGTTTCAATCCAGCAGCGTGCATCGCGCTCACAATTGTTTGGGCTTGCTGTTCCATTGCTCCAGCCAGGTTGGCGTATACCACATTCTGGCTTTGCATGGCAATTTTAAGGGTCTGTTCATCCAGAACATCTCCTTCTACAATCGTCACCCGGCTTGGGTCCGGGTTCTTCAGCCGGTTTGCCTGGCGAAGGTACAACGTCAGGCGAACCTCCGGGTGCTGCAAGAAAAATGGGGTGGTATGGCGCGCCAGTTTCCCGTTTGCTCCAAGGATCAACACGTTTGTCATTAGTACCGATCTCCTACAATTTTGATTTGAGACATGGCTTGGTCGATCTGGCTCAGGTTTTCTGAAGTTAATTCCACATTGACTGCCTTGATGTTCTCCTCAAGCCTCTCAAGCTTTCGCGAACCCGGGATGGGAACGATCCACGGTTTTTGCGCCAACAGCCAAGCCAGTGCAATTTGCGCCGGGGTTGCGCCTTTATCTGCGCCGATTTGCTCAAGAAGATCGATGACCACTCGGTTAGCCTTGATCGCTTCGGGTGTAAAGCGCGGATTGCGGCTGCGGATGTCTGAGCTGGCGTAGGTTGTGGTTTCGTCGACCTTTCCAGTCAGGTAGCCGCGGCCTAATGGGCTATAAGGTACAAGGCCAATGCCGAGTTCCTCGCAGGTGGGTAGTATGGCATCTTCGATGTTTCGATACCAGATTGAGTATTCACTCTGCAAAGCTGTTACCGGCTGGACGGCGTGTGCGCGGCGAATGCTGTCAGCGGATGACTCAGACAAGCCAAAATGCTTGACCTTGCCAGCCTGAATCAGGTCTTTCACTGCGCCTGCTACATCTTCGATAGGCACATTAGGATCTGGTCGATGCTGGTAAAACAGGTCGATGACTTCCACCCGCAGGCGCTTGAGTGATTCCTCGGCAACCCGCTTAATTTGCTCTGGCCTGCTGTCCAGGCCAATGCTGGGATGAGGTCCCCTCAGGGCATCGTGTTTAAAGCCGAACTTGGTGGCAATGATCACTTTCCCTTTATAAGGTTCCAGAGCTTCACCCACAAGTTCCTCGTTGGTGAACGGGCCATAAACTTCAGCAGTATCGAAGAAGGTAACGCCTTGATCGACGGCTGCGTGGAGAAAATCAAACATCTCCTGTTTGTCTGTGGGATTGTCGCCAAAACTCATCCGCATGCAGCCCAATCCGAGGGCTGAAACCTCTAATCCACTTTTTCCTAATATTCGTTTTTGCATCATATTTCCTTTCTTTTAAGCAATACGCTCATCCTGATCAACGGCAAGACCGATTCGTAATGGGATTTGCTGCTGATTTGTGATGTTTTCATTGATTGAAAAAAATTCGTTCATCCTTTACGATATTATTATGACTCTTTGGAGTACAGTCTGATTGCACGATCCTCGAAGATAATTGCACGATTCTGCAAAATTTTTTACAATTTTCTTTGAAGCATTGTAAAATAAACGCAGAGGTTCTATGAATATGACATATTCCCAACAACCAGAACGTGAGACAATGCAATTGCAGGCTAACCGTGAAGAAATGATTGAGCGGATCATGCGCGCGGTCCCTGCCGATGGACACATCCAACCGCTCGAAGGGCTGTTTCTATTCCGCTCATCAATTCCTCGTGTGATGTTCCACACCCTGGCGGTACCTGCCTTTTGTGTGATTGCCCAGGGGAGCAAAGAAATCATGCTCGGTGAAAGTATCTACCGCTATGACCCTTTCCATTACTTAATCTCAACAGTGGAATTACCCAGGTTTAGTCAAATATTAGATGCCTCATCGACCCGCCCGTATCTCAGCTTCCGTCTTGATTTCGACCCCGCTGTCGTCGAATCAGTCCTGAGGGAAGGCGCATCCTCCTTACCACGCCGCCCTCTGGATACCCGTGCTACAGATGTCTGTCCCTTGGATCTGAACTTGCAAGATGCCGTGTTACGGTTAATCCGTCTTCTGGAATTTCCCGCTGAGGCGCCGGCATTCATGCCACTTATCACACGCGAGATCATTCTCAGGCTTTTGATGGGGCACCAACGAGACCGGCTTTGTCACTTGGTGCGTCAGGATAGCAATACCCCGCATATTGCCAAAGCGGTTGAAAAGCTCCGCCGGGATTTTGACCAGCCGCTACGTATTGAGGACCTTGCCCGTGAAGTAGGGATGAGCGTCTCGGGGCTGCACCATCATTTCAAAGCGGTAACGGAGCTGAGCCCGCTGCAATATCAGAAGCAAATACGACTTCAAGAAGCGAGGCGTTTGATGCTTTCAGAAGGTCTTGAGGCGGGCAGTGCGGCTTACCGTGTTGGGTACAATAACGCTTCTCACTTCAGCCGCGATTATAAAAACCTCTTTGGGTACCCTCCCATGCGCGATGTGCAAAAGCTGCGCGAAGATGTATTAGAGATCGCTGCTTGATGATAATCTAAAGCCAATAGCGCTGAGGGGGTATTTGATAATATTCTCTGGCAAGAGACTAAGTTGCTAACAGCCTTTAATTTAATGCGTACCCGGCACCCACGAACCTTGTAAACTGGTGTCTGGCACTGTTATAATTTGAACCCTACAGGTTGCAATTTTCTTTCCAGAGATTTTCTGCCTGCATCGAAAAATTCATGAGATTCCTGCTGCCGTTCTTCACCTTCCTGCTTGCCATTCTATCAATCCGCTCATTCACCCGCGAGGATGTAGGTCTGCGGCTATCATACCTCGGCGCCTCGCTAGTTATTGGCATCATCATCGTTGTGTCCACCGAAGTCCTTAGCTTTTTCCAGGCGCTGACTCAATCAGCTTTATTGGTCGTTTGGGGTGCGTGCCTTCTTATCGGGGTATTCCTTTTGGTCAAGCGAAGGGGTTATCGGACACAGATCAGCTGGTCTGTCTTTGAAAATCGTTGGCTAAATTTCGCCTCGCTCCTCATTCCGCTTGGTCTGCTGATTGCGACCTTCACCATCGCCGTTGTCGCGCCGCCCAATAACACGGATGGGATGGTTTACCACATGAGCCGGGTAGCTCACTGGGCGCAGCAGCACTCGGTCGCGCACTTTGCCACGAGTACTTTGCGCGAACTCTATCTTAACCCGCTGGCGGAATACGGCATACTGCACACCTACCTGTTGGCCGGCTCGGATCGCTTTGCGCATCTGATCCAATGGTTTAGCTATCTGACTGCTGGTGTGGCGGTCTCGCTGATTGCGCAGCAATTGGGCGCATCCAAAAAAGGGCAATACTTCGCCGGTGTGTTTGCGCTGAGCATACCGCAAGCCATCCTGCAGTCCACCTCTATCCAGAACGACCTGACTTTCTCTGCCTTCGCCTTGATCGCGGTTTATATAATCCTGCGGTTCGTACACGAGGGCGAGCGCCGCTGGTTGACCCTGGCTGGGGCGGCGGTGTCTCTTTCAGTCCTGGTTAAATCGACCAGTTTTATTGTCCTGGCTCCGTTCATGCTCTGGTTGGCATACAAGTTCTTACATCGCTGGAAAAAGAGCTATTTACTGGCCAGTCTTACCGCCGCGCTCATTGCAATTGCGCTGGTATTCCCGTTCTACCTGAGGAATTATCAGGCATTTGGCAGCCTGCTGGGACCTACCTCAGAGACGAGCCTGTACAGAAACGACCGTTTCAATCTGAAAGTATTGACCTCCAATTCCATCCGTAATCTGGCCATCAATTTGACTTACACAGCGGGCATCAATTCTGCGGCAGAAAAGGCAGTTGCCGGACTGCATAACCTGATCAATATACCGGTCTCTGATCCGGGCACTACCTGGCAGGGGTACGAATTCTCGATGCGCCCGTTCACTGTCAGCGAAGACTGGTCAGGGAGCCCGCTGCACGTCTGGTTGATGCTGGCCGTTTTGATCCTGATGCTGGTCTACCGCAAACATTTCACCTCCAGCGCGCACGGACTGACACTCTGCCTGGTTGCTGGCTATTTGCTGTTTTCTGGTTATCTCAAGTGGCAGCCCTGGAACAACCGCCTGGAGTTAATCTTCTTCCTGCTTGCCGCGCCTCTGTTCGGGTTGATACTCGAAAAAATCAAGCTGCTGCCTGGTTTGTTTATTCTTGGTCTCTTCCTCTACAGCCTGCCCTATTTATTCTTCAACCCAACCAAGCCGCTCACCCAGGATTGGAATATCTTTAACCTGCCACGACTAGAAATGATGATCCGCCGGGATAACATTCTCGCGCCTTACATCAATGGCGCTTTCTACCTGCGCGATGAGACCAGCTGCGACCGGATTGGCATGCACCTGGCAAACGGCGCCTGGGAGTATCCCTTTTGGAACATGCTGGTGGAAGTCAACCGCCCGGAGCGCATACTCATGCACGTCCAGGTCGACAATGAGAGCCGCGCTCTCGAGATCCAGGCAGACAGTGTGTGCGCTATTCTGACCGTAAGTGATGGTAACCAAGAAGAAAAGTATCGATATCAGGGGGCGGAATATTTGCTCGAATTCTCAGAACCGCCGGTGAGGGTATACCTGAGGCAACCGTGAGGCGCCAATGCGGAACCAATCCGCGGCTATCAGAATTTGAGATTAAAGCATTCCATTATAAATGTGCATTAAAACCAGCGCAGGTGGATGATCCTCTGTGTCAATAGGTCGGCCGGGATTGGTGCTAATCTATGTCAATTCACTATAAAATCCATTAAAGCGATGGATTTAGCCTTGGGAGCAATCTGTGTATGTCTGGAGGTGGATTCGGTGAGCAAAAAAACTGCTGCACCTTGGGCTTATCCTGATTCTGATCCTGACCGGATGAGCGCCTCGGATTCCAATATCGACCCCCGAGGCGGTTCCGGGAGAAAAACTGATGGTCGGTTATTACCCTGCCTGGGTGGCCTCGCTGGGCTATCTGGTGAAGGACACCCCGGCCGCGAAATTAACGATGATTAATTACGCATTCGCCAACATTTTCTCCGGCGGTCGTTCGATCTTGGCATCCGAGTTTCCTACCATCCCGGAGTACCCTATCACCAATGGGGTCTCAATGGACGCAAGTATCTTCAAAGAGATGATCCAAAAGGTTGCGTTCGCTGCTTCCATGGATGATACACGACCTGTTCTGACTGGAGTTCTGATGAGCATGGATGGAAAGAGCGTATCCATGGTCGGAACGGATGGATTCCGTCTCGCTATCTGTAAAGCGATCCTTCCAGACCTGTTCGCCAAGCAGCAGTTAATCATACCGGCTTCTGCATTGAAAGAGGTGGTGCGAATTCTGAACGCGACTAAAACAGCCAGGATCACTCTTGTTTTACCCACGAATGGCAGCCAGGTGGTTTTCCGTTGTGAAAACGTGCAGATTGTTTCACAATTGATCGATGGGAAGTTCCCCGATTACCAGGCGATTCTACCCAAAGGTTACAAGATCAGAGCAGTCCTTGACGCGGGTGACCTGCTCAAAGCCTGCAAACAGGCCAGCATCATTGCTCGCGAAGGTAGCAATGTGGTGCGCTTTCACTTTCAACCCGGAGCTGATCAAACCGGGAAGGTCAAACTGTTGGCCGAATCCGATGAGACCGGCGCCAGTGAGATAGAGCTTGATGCCACGGTTGAAGGACAGGAATTGGAGATCGCATTCAATGTGAAATTCTTGCAAGATGGGTTGGAAGCCATCACTACCAAAAAAGTGACCATTGAGGCGAATGCCCACAACACACCGGCGGTACTCCATTCAACAGGAGATGAGGAGAATTTATACGTTTTAATGCCCATGCATATCGATGGAAGGTAGATAATCACGGGGAAGCATTGGGCTTCCCCGTAAACCTTTCCGATGAAACTCCGGATTCTTGGTTAGAAATAATAGAGTTCTTGATACCAGCGTACCCATTCAGATAAAGCTGACTCATTTATCTCTTTGGCTCGGTTTATTAATTTTTCCGATGAAAACGCAAAGAACCGGTCGTTGTATCCAATCAATTTTTGAAATTCATTGATGGATGGCTGTAAGGAATCATTCCGAGGATGATACACCACCGAAAAATATACTTTCTTGTAAGGCCATTTGGGAGAGGGCGATGTTTCAAGGCTTGTGGCAAGCAGCTGATTTCGCCACAATTGATTCATACCACCTTTGAATGGGCATTCGTCATAATCTCTAATACGGTCGGCATTAAAC
>JAGOVY010000040.1 GCA_018060515.1 Anaerolineaceae bacterium
CTGGGCGTGAATTATACATTCGGCGCCACCGCGGCTGAAATCCGCATTGAAAAGAAAACCGGCAAGATTATCGTTGATAAATTCACCTCAGTCTTTGATGTGGGTCAGGTGATTAACCCCAAGCAAATACGCGGCTCTGTAATGGGCGGCGTAACGATGGCGGTGGGTGCGGCTTTGTACGAAAAGCTGGACATCAGCGAAGACGGCAAGATCAACAATCCGCAGCTTTTCAAATATCATATCCCCACCTACAAAGAAGCCATTCCCATGGAAATCGAGTTTATTGAGACACCAGATGCGGTTGGTCCGTTTGGGGCGCGCGGAATTGGTGAGCATTCGGTCATCGGTCCAGCACCGGCGATTCTTAACGCCATCTACGATGCAGTGGGAGTAAATATTTACGAAATACCGGTCACACCGGCCGTGATGAAGAAAGCACTGGAAGCAAGGCAGGAGTAAAACATGGAAGAGAAAATCACTTTTACAATCAATGGAAGACCGGTGACGGTCGAAGTGGACCCTGAAACATTGGTCATCGATGTAATCCGCGATGTGCTCAACCTCACCGGCACTAAACGCGGCTGCGATAACTCCGTTTGCGGTACATGCACCATTGTGGTGAATGGCAAAGCCGTAAAAAGCTGCAACATGGCAGTGAAGAAGATCGCCGGCGCAGATGTGGTTACCGTAGAAGGCCTGGCAAAGGGTACTGAATTACATCCGGTGCAAAAGGCCATCTCCGAGTCTGGCGCTGTACAATGCGGGTTCTGTACTCCCGGTATTGTAATGGAACTTTACGGTCTTCTCGAAGAGAAGCCAGATGCGCCGATCAATGAAATTGAAAACGCGCTCAATAAACACCTGTGTCGCTGTACAGGATATGAACCTATCCGCGACGGGGCGCTTATGGCGCAAAAACTGGTGCAAGACCGCAAGTAGTTTTCATCGATAAGAACGAGAAACCCTTCAATTGAAGGGTTTCTCGTGTTTTAACCCTCAAACCTGTATTCAGGCCGCTGCTTGTGCCTAAATATCGGGTCAACCTCCAAGAGTATTACATCGGCAACCGCTCCCTGTTGGGCAATACCTAACCATGGTTCTTGCTGCCACCAATTGGCAATGAAGAAATCGGATGGGGTATAATCATTCGGCTGGAAGAACAGGACAGGTGAAGAATGGATTCTGAATCAATACAACAGGTAGATATTAATGAACAGATGCGCTCTGCATACCTTGATTATGCGATGAGCGTGATTATCTCGCGGGCGTTGCCAGATGCCCGAGACGGGCTCAAACCCGTTCATCGGCGTATTCTTTATGCCATGGCTGATATGGGCATTCGCGCGAACACGGCTTACAAAAAATCGGCGCGTATCGTGGGTGAAGTACTGGGTAAGTATCACCCCCATGGTGATGCAGCCGTGTACGATTCGATGGCGCGAATGGCGCAGGATTTTTCGATGCGCTATTTGCTGATAGACGGGCAAGGAAATTTTGGCTCGATTGATGGGGATCCGCCGGCTGCCATGCGCTACACCGAAGCGCGCTTGCACGCCAACGCCGAAGAAATTCTGGCTGATATTGATAAAGATACGGTTGATTTTGTTGACAACTTCGATGGATCGCTCAAAGAACCGGCTGTAATGCCTGCCCGCCTGCCGAGTTTACTGCTCAATGGCGCCAGCGGTATCGCAGTGGGGATGGCAACCAGTATCCCGCCGCACAATCTACGTGAACTCAGCAGCGCAATCGGCTACCTGATTGAGCGCTATGAAACGATTGATGAGGTTTCAGTTGAAGAATTAATGCGCTTTGTCCAAGGACCGGACTTCCCGACTGGAGGGGTTATTGTTGGGCGCGACAGTATCCATCAAGCTTATAGCACAGGGCGCGGCAAGCTTGTAGTCCGCGGTATGGCGCATATCGAAGAAATGAAAGGCAATCGCTTCCGCATTGTTATCACGGAAATCCCGTATCAGGTGAATAAAACCACGCTCATTGAGCGAATTGCTGAGCTGGCACGCGGTGGAAAGCTGGATTCGATTTCAGATTTGCGCGATGAATCTGACCGCCGCGGTATGAGTATTGTGCTTGAACTGCGGCGCGGAGCCCAGCCGAAACAGGTGCTAAACCAACTCTACAAGTTCACCCCGCTACAATCCACCTTTTCTGTTCACTTACTGGCGTTGGTGAATGGTGAACCGCGGCTTCTCTCTCTGAAACGGGCGCTGCAAATTTACATTGAGCACCGCATTGAGATCATCACGCGCCGCACCAAATTTGAATTGGACAAAGCCAGGCATCGAGCGCACATTCTTGAAGGGTTACTGATTGCGCTGGCGAATCTTGATGAGGTGATCAAGACCATCCGCGAATCAAAAGACGCCGAGGTGGCCAAAGAGCGGTTAATGACTCGCTTCAAGCTTACTGAGATTCAGGCGCAGGCGATTTTAGATATGCAGCTGCGGCGGCTTTCTGCACTAGAGCGGCAGAAAATTGAAGAAGAACACCGCGAAATTCTGGCACGAATTGAGTACCTGCAGGATTTGCTCGATCACCCTGTGAAGATATTAGGGTTGATCAAAGAAGATTTGACAGCGATTACCGCTAAATTTGGCGATGAACGCCGTACCCGTATTGTTGGCGAAACACACGAAGAACTGAAAGATGAAGATCTGGTCACAGACGAATCGGTGCTGATTACTTTCACGCGCAAAGGCTATATCAAGCGTGTGGCAGCCAGCCTGTACCGCTCTCAAGGTCGGGGCGGGCGTGGAGTATCGGGGCAGACAGTGCGCGAAGAAGATGAAATCGAATTTCTCATTCCGGCACGAACGCTCTACACTGTGCTTTTCTTCTCTGACCGCGGTAAAGTTTATTCAGAACGCGTTTACCAAATCCCAGACGCTAACCGTACTGACCGCGGCATCCCGATTGTGAATGTGCTATCGCTTGACAATGGTGAGCGCATCACTGCGGCGGTGGCTGTACCCAACTTTAACGATGCCTCGTTTTTCACGATGGTAACCCTTGCCGGACGGATTAAACGGGTGGCGCTTTCAGAATTTGCCAGCGTCAGACCGTCGGGGTTGATTGCCATCTCTCTGGATGAAGGCGATGAACTTGGCTGGGTGCGCCAGACGAGCGGTAATGACGAAATCATCATGGTCACACGCAGCGGTAAAGCATTGAGAATTGCTGAAAAAGAAATTCGCACCATGGGGCGCCCCGCAGCAGGTGTTACGGGAATCAAGCTGGCAGCCGGCGATCGTCTATCTTCAATGGATGTTGTAGAACCAAACAGTCAGCTGCTTGTGGTCACCGAGCACGGCTTTGGCAAACGCACCAGCCTTGATGAATACCCAGCCAAGGGGAGAGCCACGGGCGGCGTGGCGACCATTGACCAGAAACATATCGGCAAGATCGGTCAGGTGGCATCAGCGCGTGTGGTGCAAGAGGAGGATGAGGTTACACTGGTTTCAAGCGGTGGGGTCATGTTGCGCTTGAAGGTGAAGGGCATTTCCTCAAGCGGGCGGGCGACGCGTGGGTTCCGCTTAATGGATTTGGGGCAGGATGACATGGTTGCTGCGCTGGCGCGCATTAATACCCTGGAACTCAACAAAGCTGAAACAAATAATGCTCCAGATTCTCAAACAAAGTGAGCTTGAGGATGTAGTTACTGTTCAAATACAAGTAAAACGGGACTGTAGCCAACAGTCCCGTTTTTTTATTAGTGCCAGTTCCCCGGCCAGCCTAAAGTGGAGGAACGATTTTTTGAAAGGCAATCAGCAAGAAGATACCAACGATAGCGACCAGTAAAAAGAGAACCAATGCGACGATAAATCGTTGAAAAGCGGACATTCCTAAAAATTGTTTGCGTCGCGGATACGCCTTTTCTTCCCATGCATATGGGTCCGAAGGTCTTTTCTTAGCGGTTGGTTCCTGTTGTGGGTAACCCGGCTCGTTAAGCATGTTGAACTCCATCATTGTTATGCGTCATTGGGCGCAAGCGCACGTCTCCGGTCATAACGTTTATTTTGGCGCCATTCTCATCCAACAACACCAACTCCCCCGATGGGCTAATGCCTGCCACCTTGCCGATGGTGGGCGATTTGTCGGCGTGTTCGACTCTGACCCATTCATCTTTAAAAGCCAGCTTTCTTTGCCAACGCTCAATGAAATCATCAGTGCCTAGCTTGCTGCGCCAGTGTCCAATGGCCAGTAAAATTTCATTAAGTAGCGCGAAACGGTCAATTGGCTTGCCGGCCGCCTCCTGCAGACAGGTGGCCGGAAAGCTGTTGCTGGCATTTGGCGGGACTGAACCGACATTAACGTTGATCCCGATTCCGAGCACCACGCCGCGCAGTTGTCCTTCACGCCAGGCTGCTTCCACCAGAATGCCGCAAAACTTCTTTCGATTTATCAAGACATCGTTAGGCCATTTGATCTCTGCCTCAAGCTGAGCGACTGTTGCCACAGCAGACTGCACTGCGATCCCGCAGAGAGGGGCTAACAGGGCAATGGTAGATTTTTCAGCCTCAGACGGGCACAAAATCAGGCTGAAGGCGAGTGATGAACCGCGCTGTGTGACCCAATTGCGATCAAAACGGCCGCGTCCGCTGGTTTGCTCCTCAGCAATGACCAATGAAAAATCCAATGCGCCGCTTTCAGCCCAGTTCAGCGCTTCCGTGTTGGTGGAGCCAATTGTTTCGAAATGGCGTAGATTCGTAACGCCGGTGTCAGAAAGTAAACGGGTTAGGTCAGTGTCATGCATGCTGCAATTCTACTTGAAAACAATAAAAGCGGCATATGCCGCTTTTATTGTTGCGTTCTAACCTTGGCTTTTACTTGGCGTTGATTTTGATCGTCTTCGGTTTAGCTTCTTCTGCTTTCGGCAGGTGGATGGTGAGCACGCCATCTTTCATGCTTGCGCTGATCTTTTCGCTTATGATTGGATCATTGAGCTCGATCGAGCGGCTGAATTTGCCCACAGGCATTTCGGAAAAGAGGTATTCTGCATTCTCTTCACGGATGCTGTGGTATTCGCCTTCAATCGATAAAACGTTGTTGCTGAACTGGATGTTGATTTCGTCTGTTGACAAACCCGGCAGCAGTGCCGTGAACGTATACTCATTCTCGTTTGTCTTCATCTCAATTGGAAAGCTCAGCTTGCGCTCGGCCTGGAAGGCATTTTCCATCATTTGTCTCATCATCTTGCGCCGTGATTCTGCTACGACCTCAGGGTTTCGTAAATAAACTGTCATTTTTTCCTCCAAATTCTCAATTTGTTTATGCTTGTATTTTAGGATCAGAGTATATGAGCAGAATAAGCAGTGTATTAAAAGAGTATTAATAATCTGAAATTTTCAAATATTGTGCAATTCGAATGAACAAGAAACCCAACCTTCCTTTGGTACAATAGACTCGGTTGGTTTGACTAAGGAGAGAGCATTGATCAGAAAATCTTATTTAATTGATGAATTTCAAGCAATTGGCATTCATCAGGGCGACACACTCTTTGTACACAGCGCCTATTCCACATTGGGTCGCAGTGTTGGCGGTGTGGAAGGCGGCCCCCAAACAGTCATTGACGCCTTGCTCGAGCTATTAAGCCCTGAAGGTACGCTCATTATGCCAACTTTCAATTACGCATTTCTGAGAGGCACACCGTGGGATATCCGCACCACACCTTCACAAATGGGGGTCTTGACAGAACTTGTCAGAAAAGACGCGCGCGCCTTGCGTAGTTTTCACGCTATTTACTCTGTGGCAGCCATCGGAAAACATGCTGAAGAAGCCGCAGCTCATAAATCTACAGATTGTTTTGGCGAGACGACCATTTTCGCCAAGTTACGTGAGTGGCAGGCGAAAATTCTGGTTTTAGGGCTGCCATTCAGCAAGTCATTCACCTTTTTACATCACTGTGAACAAGCCGCCGATGTAGATTATCGCTACCTCAAGGATTTCTCAGGGACGGCGATTGACCTGCAAGGCAGGCCGCATGAAATGACCTACACAATGTTCGTGCGCGATGTAGACCGCGGCGTGGTGCTGGATTTCGAACCTATTGGCGCCATCTTGGACAGAGAAGTGACCACCAGGCGTATGATTGGCGCATGTGATACAAGGCTGTTAGACGCTAATAAGACCTTTGAAGTTGCTGTAACAGCCATGCGTGAACACCCCGGCCCTGGGTTAACTTTTATTCTTGAATCGCCTGAAAGGGCGAAAGATTGGATTCCTCCCATGAAATCTATAAGCTCTTTGAAAGACGTCCTTGCTGAGATTATCCCCCTGCATCGCACACTGGCTTCAGACGGGATGGACGAGGCTTTGAAGATCATCGGTTCTTACTTGCCTGAGTCTGCTAATTACACCATCGAAACTTACCAGCCGCTTACTCCGGTTTGGACTTGGTATGTACCCGAACGTTATATTGTGCATGAAGCATATCTTGAAACCGAAGATGGTGAAAAGATAGTGGATTTTAAAGAAAACAACCTGCACCTGCTTTCTTACTCCTTGCCGATAAACAAACTGCTGACATGGGAAGAACTTGAACCTCACCTTTACTACAACAAAGAACGACCGCATGCGATTCCCTGGAAGTTTAAGTATTACGATCGTGATTGGGGTTTCTGCCTTTCAAAAAACCAATTTGATAGATTGCCACGAGACAAGAAGTATCATGCTGTCATAAATGTGGAATTCAACACTGACCTGAAGCAGGGCGGGTTTAAAGTGGCTACTGCTGTGGTGCATCCACAAGGCGGGTCAGAGGCTTCAGCCGGCGAGATCTTTGTTATGGCGCACGTTTGCCATCCAAACCAGGCCAACGACGACGCTGCCGGCGTGGTGACCGCCCTCGAGACCGCACGCCGTTTAGCCGCTAATCCCCTCCCTGCGGGTTCCATGAGTGTGCGCTTCTGGTTTGGGCCCGAAACCATCGGCACCATTGCCTATCTGGCGCAACATGAAGATCTGATCCCCGCCATCAAAGGCGGCATCTTCATCGAAATGACCGGCAACGACAACACCCTGGCGTTGCAGCATACGCGGCAGCATGATGCCATCATGGACCGTGTAGGACAATATGTCCTCAAAAAAAGCGGTGTTGACTTCCGCGAGGGAACATTCGCGGATGTGATTGCTAATGATGAACGCGTGCTCAACGGTCCAGGCATTAACATTCCCTGCATTTCAATTACGCGCTACCCTTATCCTGAATATCACACCACGGATGACAACCTCTCCATAATGCATGAGGATAAGTTGATCGAAGCCAGTCGGATGATCGAAGAAATATTACGTATTTACGGCAGTAATTATCTTCCCAAACGAAAATTTCGCGGACCTGTCTTTCTCTCCGGGCATGGCTTGTTTGTAGATTGGCAGACCAACTGGGCACTCAACCGTGCGATTGAAAAAATGATGATGCGCTTTGAAGGAAAGCAGTCAGTCTTCGAAATTGTCGACGAATTAGGCCTGGATTATTGGGAAGCGCGTGAATACATCGAACGCTTCAAGGCGCGAGGCTTGATAGACGCTCTGCCCATGCCTGAGATTGCCGAAAAAGCCTGATCTACGGTTTGCCTGATCCTTGGCGCTTCGTGATCTGAAATTGAACGGCCTGGAAATCTGGCTTGTCTTACCCCTGAAGATCTTGCAGCTTCAAACAAGTAGCTTTCGGTTCTTGTTCCTGAAACGCAAGGTTGATTCCGCAGCCTTCAACAACTCCTGTCTGGCAGATGTATCTCTTTTCCCGATGCAGCCTAACGGTTTGTTATCTGGTCTACACTGCCTTGCGATGCCTATGGTTTTATCGTCTCTTCTGTTATTTCAATAATATTTTTAACATTATTCTTTGCGCTTTAAGAATGTGCAGAACACATATGGTATTATTCATGCAGAGGCAATCATGGATGACCGAATTACAATCATCGAAGGACCACCGCCTGTTTTCGAAAAGGTGACAGATGGCTGGGCGCTGGGTCTAAATGAAAGCTCCGCGTTTTATGGTACAGCTTTTACGCGGCTGCGAACCTTTAATGGACCGGCGCTGGTTGAACGATGTCACCGCATGTGGGTTCAGAATGAACCGATCTTTCTTCACTATCGAAATGAAATCGGTCTTGAAGAACAGGTGCCGATCCTTGCTGTGCGGGCGACCGAAGTTGAAGAAGGGCAGGTGCTCTTTCTTTGGATTCGATACCCGCTGATGAATGTTGAGGATGTGGATTAAGGCTGCTTTGGTTTGATTTGCATGCCCGGTTCAACTCCGGGCTTTTTTATATATTAAATGAGAAACATCTGAGTGAGGGGGGCACCCAGACGTTTCTTACCTATTTTATACAATATATAAGATTGTTTGACAAGGGGTAAAATGGGTATTGAACCTTAAAATATTGTGCCCCGGGAGGGACTCGAACTCTCAACCTAAGCGTTAGGAGTGCTTTGCTCTGTCCTATTGAGCTACCGGGGCAGCAGGGCGATTATAACATTTTGAATCACGCGCTTCAAGGGTTTTGTTAAGCGATCAGGCAGCCACAAGGATTTGTGATTATGGAAGAACAGTTGGAACAGCAATCTTTGATATTGGATATTCTCGATTTTTCGTTTGGCGGAGCTGCATTCGGCAGGTTGAGCGATGGCAGGCCGGTTTTTATACCTTACACCGCGCCAGGCGACCGGGTGAAGGTACGCCTTGTGACCCAGCACAAAGACTATTGCCTGGGGCGCCTTGAAGAGGTCATTGAGCCATCACCGCAGCGGATTGCAGCGCCTTGCCGGCATTTTTCAATTTGCGGTGGGTGTCATTATCAGCATCTTTCGTATACACACCAGCTCGAGGTTAAAAAGCGGATGGTGGAAAACCAACTGCGGCGGATCGGAAGATTCAGCGATCTCAGCGTAAACAATGTTATCCCCTCGCCTGAACCCTACAATTATCGTAATACGGTGCAGTTTCACCTCTCTCCGCAGGGCAGGCTGGGGTTGAAGGCGTGGGATGGAACTTCTGTGGTGGAGGTGAGCGAATGCCTCCTGCCTGCTGCCGAGCTGAATGACCTGTGGCCAATGCTGGAAATTGACCCTCAATCCGGCATCCAGCGGGTGCTGCTGCGCACGGATTCAAACCAACAGCCGTTGGCCGCCCTTGAAGGCACGCAGGAAAGCCCGCCTGAATTCAGTGTGGATTTTCCGTTGTCGGTTCACTTTTTCAGCAAGAGCGGAGATACGTTGCTGGCTGGCGATCTGTACAATCAAATGGTTGTTAATGGCAAGCAGTTTGTCGTCTCTCCGCGTTCGTTCTTTCAGGTGAACCTGCCTCAGGCAGAAGCGCTTATAGCCTTCATACTTGAGAACATTGAATTGAAAGCGAACGATGTGGTGTTTGACCTCTACAGCGGGGTGGGGCTCTTCTCAGCCTTTCTTGCGCCACAGGTGAAAGAGGTTGTGGCAGTCGAAGCCTCTGAAAGCGCCTGTGAAGATTTTGCCATCAATCTTGATGAGCATGAAAATGTGTCTTTATATGTTGGCAGCGTAGAGCAGGTGCTGCCTGGGCTTGATCTGTCGCCTGACCTGGTCATAGTCGACCCGCCACGCTCCGGCTTGGGCAAGGGGGTGATTGACAGCCTGCTGAGCAACCCGACGCGTGAATTGGTGTACGTCTCCTGCAACCCGGCGACGCTGGCGCGTGATCTTAAAAGCCTGGTTGAAGGCGGGTATAGTGTTCGCATCATCCAGCCATTTGATTTCTTCCCACAAACCTACCACGTTGAGACGGTGGTATTGATGTCAAGGGGTGAGGAGTGAGTGGGTGAAAAAGCCTTATATATTTATTCGCTTTTCAGTATGTCAAGTAATTCGTGATTAGCGTAAAGATGATATTTTCCAACAATTGCTTCTTTCAGGATACCACTGCTCGACAGCTCAGTAAGATACTTGCTTGTGGTCGTATAGTGCTTATCAAGCACAACCGCCAATTTTGTGGGAGTGATTACTGGATAGGTAAACAACGCATCAATCAAATCTGCGCTGTAAATTTTTTTATGGTCGACTTTTATTCTGGTTTTTTGTTTATAGAATAGATTATTGATCTTCATCAACGACCTGTTCGTGATACCAGCCTGCTCATAGAAACCAGTTAACATAAACTTGATGAATTCGTCCCATTTATTGTCCGAGGTCACTTCGAGTAAAGTCCGGTAATATTCTGTTCGGTGTTTGTTGATATACCCACTAATGTACAACACTGGTAATGTGAGCAACTCATCCTGGATTAATTGCAGCACCATCAGGATACGTCCTGTACGACCATTGCCATCGCGGAATGGATGGATCGCTTCAAACTGGTAATGCGCAATAATTGCCCTGATCAATGGATCTAATGCTTGATCTTTATTATTAACATAGGCTTGCCAGTTGCTGATCAAATCAGGAATTGTTTGTGCTGGCGGTGGAGTGTACCGACTTTCTCTGGTTGCCATGTTGACGATCTGGTTTTGTTCTCTTCTGTATACCCCGCTGCCTTCCGGGATTAATTTTTGCTGTATACCAAGAATTAATCTTGACGAAATGGGATAATTTTTCAGGTGATCAAACCCCCAGTAGAGAGCTTCACGATAGCGCAGCACCTCTTTATCGGGTTGTCGTTGTTCCGCCTCAGGGAACAATTGCCATTGAAGAACCTCAGCAAGGGTTGTGTTGATATTTTCGATATTCGAGCTTGCCACTGACTCACGAATAGCAGCAGGAGAAGTCAATAATAGGGGATTCGGGATTTGTAAACATGCTCCCTTTAATTCTGCTAAAGCGACGCGCGCCTTAAGGAGCAAATCGCCAAATCCAGCGTTTGTGAGCTCGGTTGCAGGTGGCAAAGGTTCTAACGAATGGGGATATGTTGGATCAAATGACATAACATCATTAATATATCAGTTATTATTCATTATTACAATATATCATTGTGAGTCTCTTCATTCTTCTCAGGATTACGCAACCTTTTTCTGTAAATTCGAGTCAGAAAAATCTGTGGTTCTACAATAAATAAAATGACTTGCCAGCACAATATCCTTTACCGGTCTACCACACCTCACTGGTTCCCATGCGGAAGGAAGAGACCAACCTGAGGCAGGACGCCTCATTAGGAAATCCCCCGACAACACCTGTCCGCCTGCGGATCTCTTGGTTGACCCTTTCCAGGCTATTGGTTGCGCGGATTAATCTGCGGTGTTCAAGCAGAAGGTCGAAGACAGTAATGCCTTCTGCCATGTTATCCTCCACCCATGCCGATAACCTCGCAGCTAAAACCGCATACTTCTAGATAGCGGCCTGTAGAAAAACTCAACTTGTTGATCAACCAGCGTATGATTCGCCGTCAACCCATATCGTAAGAAGAGAAGCCGAAAGGGAACGACAAAGAAAAACGTAGCCTCAATCGTGTGGTGGGTGCTTTGCCCAATGTGTGTTGAGCCTGAAGTTGGTTTCTGCATTATTGGTATAAATCAGTGAGGCGTGGCAAACAGCATCATTAAAACCGATTTCCAGATAAAATGAGCCTTGAGATGAAATACGATATCCACCCCGATTTTGCCAGGCTGAACTTCACGCCGTCGCTAACCCCTTTAATGATGCGCGCGGCTGCGCCAGTGATGAAGTTGATGGCCTCCGCTGTGCGCGTGCCCGAGAGCATCCGCATCAGCCACCATACCCTGCCCGGCTATCGTGGTAAGCCGGTATCGGTGGAGGTTTTCACTCCAACGCACCTGGCAAGCCCGAAACCCTGTCTGTTGTATTTTCATGGAGGCGCATTTGTCTTTCGTGCTGCGCCATACCATAAAAAGCTGGCGTTGCGCTATGCTGAAGAAGCGGGGTGCACGGTTGTTTTTCCGGATTATCATTTGCTCCCCGAGTATCCTTTCCCGGCTGCCCAGACCGATGCCGTTTGTACATTTGATTGGCTTGTTGATCATGCGGATGAGCTCGGCATTGACCGCCGCAGAATTGCCGTCGGCGGAGATAGCGCTGGCGGTCTTCTCACGGCTGCTGTGTGCGCACTCGGTGCTGACGCATGTATCCAGATGCTGCTCTACCCGGCGCTGGATGCGCGCATGCAAACTGAATCAATGAAGGTCTTCACCGATACACCTTTATGGAATTCAACGCTCAATAAAAAGTTGTGGGCAATGTACCTGATAAACACTCCGCTGGAGAGGTGGGCTGAAGCCTCTCCGATGCAGTGGCCGCTGCCGAAGCGCATCCCGCCTGCCTACATTGAAACCGCAGAATTTGACTGTCTGCGTGATGAGGGCATCGCCTATGCAGAGCGGCTGCGCACTGCCGGCGCCGAGGTGATGCTCAATCAGACCCAAGGCACCATCCATGGTTATGATATGGCGGCGGGCAGTGCCATCACAGAAGACAGCGTCACGAAACGAATTGCTGCGCTCAAACAAGCTTTTGTAGTCGCCAAGGCATCACGATAACCAGCACCTCGAAGAGGTTGATACGATCACTTGGCTGTAAGGTAAAATCATACCGATGGGTGATTGTCGTTCATTCTTTTCTTTCCATGCATTTCTAACGGAGTATCATGCTCTTTAATCCTTTTGCAATTCGACCAGAAACCGAAGCGGATTGGCGTGAGGTAGAGACCCTCACCCGAGAGGCTTTTTGGAACAAATACAGCCCTGGTTGTTCTGAGCATTACGTGCTACACAGGTTCCGCATCCGCCCCGACTTCGTCAAAGAATTGAATTATGTAATTGAAGCGCATGGACGAATTGTCGCGCACATCATGTACAGCCATTCTGAAATCGTGTGTGAGGATGGGCGGGTGCTGCCGACGATGACTTTCGGCCCGGTGAGTGTGCTGCCGGAATTCCAGGGCAATGGGTACGGCAGCGAGCTTATCCGCTTTACGATGGAAAAAGCAGCCGCCCTCGGCTGTGGTGCGCTGGTGATTACCGGCAGCCCTGAATACTATGCCAGGTTTGGCTTTGTCAGTGGGCATTTAAACCATATTTATTACGCCGCCGTTCCGCGAAACGATGCTGCGCCATTCTTCTTGGTGAAAGAGCTAATACCCGGCTTTCTTTCAGGGGTCAGCGGTACTTTTCAAGACCCGGCCGGTTATCAGGTGGATGATGCTGAAGTAGACGTGTTCGATGCGGGCTTTCCGCCCAAGGAAAAGTTAAAACTGCCTGGCCAATTAGCCTGACGTAAACAAGTGGCATCCCAAAATCCAGCTACCGAATGTGAAGAGCGGCGCGGTGCTGTGGCAGCACCGCAGAAGAATCCCCCAAAAAATGATACACTCAAAAATGAAAGGGTTATTTCTTGAAACGGATCTTCGTGTTTCTCAGCGCGTCATTGATTCTCTTTACTTCAGCCTGCCAATCGTCTGCAGCGCCGCAGCAAGACTACGGTGTGTTCATCGGCATCTCTGATGAGGCTATCTTTGAAATCAGCGGCTACGATGTTTTGGTCATTGACGCAGATTTCTTCAGTGCAGAAACCATCGCGCAGCTTCGTCAAAATGGCAATACCCACATCTATTCTTATTTGAACATTGGTTCAATTGAAACCTTCCGCTCTGGATACCCAGATTTCGAAGGGATCACACTTGGACCGTATGAAAACTGGCCAGAAGAGCGCTGGGTGGATGTCAGCCAGCCGCAATGGGAGCAATACCTGAATGTGAAAGCACAAGAATTGGCGGACAAGGGTATTGACGGGTTCTTCCTCGATAATGCGGATGTGTATTATGTTTATGAAACCGAGGAAGTTTACCAGAGCTTGCTGTCAATTCTGCAAACGCTGCGCCGGTTCAAGCTTCCGCTGGTCATCAATGGTGGTGATGTGTTTGTAAACACAGCCATTAACCGAGGGGAGTTGAAGGGGTTGGTGGAAGGTATTAACCAGGAGACGGTGTTTACTTCAATCAACTTCCAGAATCAGACTTATGGCAAACAGAACAAGGAAAATCGGGACTACCTCATCGAGTATCTGATGCGCTGCAAGGAAAACGGGTTGCAGGTGCAATTGCTGGAATATGGCGCACCACCTGCTCTGGCGCAGCAAATTCAGGAGTTTTGTTCACAACACGGATTTTTGTGTTTTATCGCACCGTCACTCGAACTTAATGAAATACCTCGCTAAACATTAAGAGCACGCTGTGGCGCTAATCGTGAATTCTTTCGGGCAATTGGCGGAAGTGCTGGTAAGGATTGATAATTGAGGCCCCAAAGTAAGGCTTGCTTTTGCCGTATTCGCAGTTCTTCCAGGAGCGAACAACCCTAAAACAAGATCGTCGCCAATTCGGCACGGTAATTTCGCGTTTGATCGGCTTCAGGGTCGAGCAGCTCAAAAAGAGCCAGCAGTATGTTTCTTGCCCGATCCTTTTTGAAATTCTTGTCCTGGCGTAATACTTCGAGCAGCCCGTCAATGCCGGCGAGTGTGTTGCCGCGCGCAACCAGGCGGATGGAATTCTGGTAAATCGCCTCCAGGTCGCCATTTACAGGGGCGAGCGGATTAGCGAGGTCTTCCAATGCCTTAATCAACGGCAGCAGCCTCTCAGCTGAGTTATATTCCGGGCTGGCAGGAAAATCATGGAAAAGCCGGCGAGCGGTGGCGGCATCTCCCTGCAGCAGGCTGATTTTCATTAAACCCAATGTGCTCGGAGAATGCGTATTATCCAGTTCAAGCGCTTGTGTAAAAGCCTTTTGGGCATGATCGAGCTCGCCCATATGCAGCAGGCTGTTGCCTTTCTGCGCCAGTAAATCTGAAGGGCGGGGCGGCAGCAGATTGAGAATGAATTCATGAATCGTTGCTTCGGGAAGAAGCCCGCTGAAATCCGAAATCTTTCGCCCCTGGCTGAATGCCATCACGGTGGGGATGGAGCGCACGCTGAAGCGCAGGGAGAGATTGGGGTTGGCGTCAACATCCACTTTGGCTAACCTGAACTCGCCCCAGAATTGTTCAACTTTCCGCTCAAGAATGGGGGTAAGAACACGGCAGGGCTTGCACCACTCTGCCCAGAAATCCACAATCACAGGTGAATTCTGCGAGTAGGCAATCACATCGTAGTCAAAGCTTGAATCTGAGGTTGAGATTATGAAATCAGAGGACATTTACCCTCCGCTGTTGATTTTTCATTCATCCCCATTGCCTTCACCGCCGTTGGCTGCTGCAGCCGGGAACTGTATGCGCAAAATTTCACCATGCATATCCAGCACGATGCGGAAGCCCATCATCCCCATGTATGCCAGCGCATCTTCAGGGAGCCCATGCTCGAGCACCGCATCCAGATGCTTGTCTACATTGCGAAATGTCGACTCAAACGCAGCGTGAGTGAACAGGTCATCCTGACCAACCATTTCTGCAGCCTGCTGCGCAAGCATGCTTTCGTTGCCTTCAATTTGATTGGTGAATGCTTTGAGAATTTCCATATCGATAGGCTTGGAAGGGATATGAAGCAAAAAACCATTGTCATTGATGACGTAGCAGGGTTCATCGCCTACCTTGGCGCTTCCCACCGGCTGGTCATATTCATCGCTTACCAATCCTTTAAACAAAGGTTCACTCATCGTTAATTAATCTCCACCCCTATTATAAAGCATCCGGCAGCGAGCTCATACTGCCTGCTGAAGAAGGTGTGTAAATCCTGTGAATTGTAAAGTTCGCGCCAGTGATTAAGGGGCGGGACGATGAATGCTGACAGTGTGTGGCAGAATCAATTAATTATGGATAAGGCGACAATTGAATCAATAATGCACATTAACCAGAGTGCCGATTCTGGCGAAATCGTAAATCCAGGCTGCATCACTGGTTTGCATATTCACACAGCCATGGCTCATCGGCGTACCAAAATTGTTGTGCCAGTAAGTTCCATGTATGCCATAGCCTCGATAAAAGTACATGGTATAGGGCACGTCAGGCAAAAAATAATCGGCGCCGCGCATATCGGTGTAGCGGTACTTCACATAAATTCGATATTCACCGGTGACGGTCGGGTGCTCGGAGGTGCCGGTGGAGACCACGAATGAGGCGATTAATTCATTGCCCTTGTAGGCGTAAAGCATCTGCTCGCTGAGGTTAATATCGATCCAATTTGCGGATGAGTAAACAGGTTCGGCGTAATACTCTTCCGGTGGGTCGGTTGGCCAGGGTGTTTCGGTGGGCTCAGGGGTATCTGTGGGGGTAGGGGTGTAGGTGGAGGTAGGTGTTGGAGTCGGTGTAGAGGTAGCCGTAGCGG
>JAGOVY010000041.1 GCA_018060515.1 Anaerolineaceae bacterium
TCTCTACACTGCTCTATCTCTCAATCCCTCTGCTGGCGGTTTACTCCGGTAATACAGCTGTGGATATTACCGCCGGTTTTTTTGTCAGCCTGCTGGTGCTTATATTCATGTTTTATTTCCGAAATCCTAAACAGCCAGCCATCTTGTTGGGGTTGATGGGGTTTATCTTCTTTCTGGCGTTTCGCACCAAAGAAACAACCCTGGTAACAGCCATTTTACTCATCGGTTTCCTTTTTGATGAAACAGGAAAAATCAGTTTTCGCGTTTTTCTACGCAGAATGGCGTTATTTTTACTCGGTGTAATGGCAGGCGTGGTTCTGTTTATTCTGCTGAATGGTGTTCTCTTGGGCGATCCATGGTTTGGTTTACGGATTAATGACTTTACACGCTTTACGGGGTCATATGTTGAGGGCAATATCACCGGAGAGGCTAAGCCGGTTGCAAATTGGTTCAGCGACTACTTGTTTACTGAGACACTCTACATTTTTATGGCTTTTGTTCTCTCCAGCGTGGTCATTTTCCGCCAGCAAAAGCTGCCAATGCGGCTGCCATGGCTGGTACCGCTGATGCTTATTGCACTTCTCAGCCTCATTATCGGTTTCAGTTCATGGGGTGTGGTTCCTCGCCATATCTTCCCCGTGCTGCCGCTGATCTGCGCCTTCGCGCCTCAGCTGATTGTGTTTGATACGCCAAAAACAAAGAAAGAATGGTTGTGGCTGGTGTTGTCAATGTGTTTCGGCGCGCTTCTTTTCTTTATCAGCCGAAGGCTGCTGGTGAAAGCCAGTTTGCTGGGTCCGTACTATTATCCAGATTTCCTTGCATCAACAGTGTACCCAATCACCTTAATCGCATTAATCAGCCTGGTGTTTTTCTTTAAGAAGTATTCTGTTAAAACCATTATTCTACCGGTAATGCTCTTTGCGATTTTTATCGCATATCCGCTTTATTACAATGGTGTTCAGTTTTTTCTTGTCCAGACAAATGTAAGAAAAATGAATGAAAGGTTGCTGGTTATTGAAGCTTTTAATAATCAATTTGATTCGAGTAAAGAAACCCGCATCCTGGTTTTTGAAGATGCACTTTATTATATGAATGACAGCAGCCGTCACGCAGAGTTTATCAGTCTCTTCAACACATACTTTGATGCCCGCCTGACCACGGATGAGGTAATGATGACAAACAGAGACCTCTTTACCCCCAATATGCTCGCCGAATGGCAGCCCAACTTTATATTAATGAGTGCGGCGGATTACGATTCTACTGTTGTGAACAAATATTTAATGAGTTTGGACAGTGCTGATGTGGAACATATGAGAAGCTCGGATCAGCATTTTATGTTGTTCAGCCGCGGGGATTAGCGGGGTAAACAAGTTCTAGCATTGTTCCATTGTTAAAGCGAAGAGTTGGGTTCGCCATCAACGGCTACACATCGATCAACATTCTGCGGATTTGTGAAAATTGTTCAGTTGCTGCGGTCAGAAAGGTTATCCGCCAGCAGAACCAGATCAGAGGCATGCCATAATCTGTCAGAATTAATGGGGTAAACCCCGCGCAATTGATTTGCCCAGCGTTGAGGAATTGCGTTAATACCATAGAGCGCGCCTGCCAATGCGCCGGCAACGCTGCCGGTAGTATCCGCATCGCTGCCCAGGTTAACAGCCTGAACAACAGCATCTTCAAATGTATTGGTGGTGAGAACAGCCCAAAGAGCGCTTTCGAGTGTGTGCCTCACCCAACCGCTATTGGGAAGTTCCTCGCGTTTTTTGCTCGGGGCTTTTTTTATCAGTATTTTGAATTCCTCATTGAGGTTGAGTACTGAACTTACCTGTGAAATGGATGTGCGCAAAAAGGAATCTGGTGGATGGCGATTTTCGCGCTGTACGAGATGCTGCAGCAAGAGGTTGATAAAAACGCAGGCATTGACGCAGTCTGGGTGGGCGTGAGTGATTTCTGATTGCAACTTTGATTCGCTGATCAGAAGCTCGGGTTGATCCCAATAGGCAACAGAAATCGGCCAACAGCGCATCAGCGAGCCATTACTTGAAGAACCAGGGTTGAGTTGTTGGGCTGTTTTTGCCGCTTCCTGCCATGGGGTTCCAGCGGCGATCAGGCTGAGTACATGCTTGGTATGATCACCGATATCCGGCGGGTTGCCATGATACCAATCGACAAACCGTAAAGCCAGATCTGAGCCGTCCAAGGGGGAGTGTGCCAGAAGAGACTCAGCCAATGCCAGAGCCATTTCGGTGTCATCGGTGAAAGTTCCCGCTGGAAGATGCCCGTTGACCATCTCCTTTTCAAAGGCGGCAGGGTCGCGCGGTGGGTGGAACTCCAGCGGCATTCCCAGCGCATCTCCAATGGCTGCACCCAGTGCAATTCCCCGTAAACGATCTTGTGTGCTATCCATTCGTTTATTATTACACGTTTTACTCTGATGAACAAAATGGAATTTGATGAGTTTTTATGGTTAGGCAAAGATTAACACGAATCTTATAAAAATGGAGTATATTACTATAAAGGTAAGATATATCAGATTGGAAAGGGACCCTATGAATCCAAAAGTATATGAAGCAATGAGTGATCAAATCAAACACGAGCTGTATTCCGCTTACTTCTACCTGTCGATGTCAGCATATTGTGAAACGGAAAACTTGCATGGATTTGCCAAATGGCTCAAGCTGCAAGCAGAAGAAGAGCAAGAGCACGCCATGAAGTTCTATGACTACCTGTTAGATCGCGGCGAAAAAATCAGCCTGAAAGCGATTGAACAACCGCCGGTGGACTTTAAGGGTGTGAAAGACATCTTTACCCAGGTGTACGAGCACGAAAAGAAAGTTACAGCACTCATCAACGGCATCTACGCCAAAGCGGTTGAAGCCAATGATGTTGCCAGCCAAATTTTCCTGCACTGGTTCATCGAAGAACAGGTTGAGGAAGAGAAAAATTCTTCCGAGGTGCTGGCGCTGGTCGAGCGTGTAGAGGGCAGCGTTGGTGCCTTGTTCCAACTCGACCACATGTTAGGTCAACGCGCAGAAGATTAATCGCACGAACACCGCAGCTAAAAGGATGGCTCTGTAGATGAAGAGCCATCTTTTTTTGAGTAATGTCTTAAAAATTCAATTACTAAACAAAAAGTCTAGTTGGAGTCTTTGGGGGTCAGACGATAAACAGGTCGTGAGGATTTACTTGCAGTTAATCGATAAAACGACATGAGTTTTGCTAAATGCTTATTAATGTATATGGTGATATAACAACTTTCTTGCTCATCTGTTTTTGTGATTATTAAAATCAATTAATAGAGACCTAATAGAGTGCAGGGTTATTCCGGTGGTAATCAAAATAATCCCCATAATTGATAACAGTAAGGTAATTAACGTGTATCCAACAGCTAACTCTTGTACTTGACGAAACCTTTCAATCACGAACACACCCCATGCAAATCCGGCAAACAGCAGAATGAATCCAGGGAATGTGAAAAATAGTAAGGGTCGATATTGTCCAGCAAGACGGAGGATGCCATTTAATACCCCCAACCCCTGGAGCGTGGCAGATCTTTTAGGTTTATCCATGTACCGAATTGTGACAGGAACTTCCACAACTTGTAAATTATTTTCATTGGCTAAAAATTGCATTTCTGATTCTACTGAAAAACCACTCGAAGAAAAATGTAGTATTGCGAGTGCTTTAGGAGAAAAAGCACGAAATCCGCTTTGGGAATCACTGACAAATATTCCGGAGGGCACGCTGGTAGCCATGTTAAAAAATTTATGCCCCAGTCGGCGATAACCGGGGGTATTTGATGTATCTTCAAGATATCGTGAGCCAATACATATGTCTGCCTTTTGTGACAGAATTGGTTCAAGGAGTTGAGGCAATTCGTCGGGAAGATGCTGGCCATCAGCATCGATTGTTACAACTGCGTCAGGGTGTAATTCACGAGCTTTTTGAAACCCGATGTTTAATGCGACTCCTTTGCCAGCATTATTATTTTGCCGATATGTCGTTGCTCCTGCAGCTTCGGCTACAATCGCTGTGCCATCAGTTGAACCATCATCAATGACAATGACTTTAACAGGGAGTTTCATCAAGCTTAAAACAACACTACCAATAAAACGTTCCTCATTAAATGCAGGGATAATGACCACTATTTGATAATTTGACAGGTCTTTTGAAGTATTAAAAGTAGCGCCATTTGTGGTTTCTTGTTGACCGAGTGGTTCATCCATTTTTTGCAGAATCCCTGAAGAAAAATTCCGAAAGAACTTTAAACTTAATCATAATTAGAAGTATACTAAACAATACGAAAAAACAGGTCATACCAACTTATTATAAAAACCACAAGTAAAGTGAAGCCGATTTTTTTATTTACATCTTTTCTTGCTGCTTAAAACAATGTGCGCTGGCGTTTAATACCCAAGTGGCTTGTAGAAAAAGCAAGTATTACGCGGAATGAATTATTTCAATATAAAAAACAGTTTCAGAACGCCATTAAAGTGGTTCTCTCTAAATCCAATCTGGGTTCATTGGACGAAGCTGCCTTCCCGGCCTACACACATAAGAATTGGATCATTAACAATCTTTTCTGGAACAGATTGTATGCAGCAATGAATTTATTAGAGGTGAAGAACGAAGCAGTTGGATTAGACTTTGGCTGTGGGAGCGGAGTGATGATTCCTTTTTTATCTTCAATTAGCAGCCAGGTTATTGGGGCAGATATTGATTCAATCCCAATAAGCTTAATCAAAGAAGAGCTGGAACTTCCAGATAATATAATGTTCTTGCTTATTGAGAATCCTCTCTTGCCGGAAATTCCGGAAAGATCATTAGACTACATCACTGCTCTCGATGTGTTAGAACATGTACCAGATATCGACCAGACCATCGATGTTTTACGGAACAAATTTAAAATAGACGGGTAATTTATTTTTTCTAGGCTTACTGAAAACTTTTTTATAAGATGGGCAGAAAACTGGCAGGCTCTGAATATTCGGGTGATTATCATCACAGGAACATTTATGATATTCGGAAAAGCGCTGAAAGAAAATTTTTAATTCAACAATCAAAAAAGATCCTCTTCCCAATAATTCTTTTTGAAGTCTATTCTTGTTTACCGAATGACGAAATCAATAAAAAAAGCCTCAAATAAAAAATGTAGAAAAGATTCACGATAAGAAAGTGATATTCAATTATCATTTATTGCTTTGATTTAGCGACAAAAGAGAATTAGTCAAAAAAAAGAGAAAAAGAAGAATTCTTCTGAGGTGCTGGCGATGGTCGAGCGTGTAGAGGGCAGCGTTGGTGCCTTGTTCCAACTTGACGACATGTTAGGTCAACGCGCAGAAGAATAAACACCCGAGAAACGCATCAAGAAAGATGGCTTGTGATTTAGAGCCATCTTTTTATTTTCCATTTATCCAAGATTTGAGACAGTAAGGTTTGCCTAACGTGTGATGAGAGAACCCTGATTTCCGCCGGAGTTGGCAACCACCGTGTCTTCCTCTTTCACCAGTTTACCGAGGTATGCCCGTTCACCCGGCACCACCGTCCAGCCGCTGAGGATGAAATCAAATATCCCGGCGGCGCCAATCCATTCGCCTTTGTATTTTCGTGCAATATGCACATGCGAACCGGTGGCTGGCCCACCTTCACAGGAGGGGTGACCGATCGCGTCTCCTGTAGCGAGGTGCTCACCATCAGATACGCTGCCCTGGGCGGCGATATGCATGTACATCACCTCCCAACCGGTGAACGCGTTGTTTTCATCAACCAGGCTTAATGTCACCACACTGTTTTCAACCCGGGTCACGATTCCTGCGGCAACCGCACGGGCATAATATGGTGAGGTTTGGCATTTAGGTGCGCTGAATTTTGGGGCAAAATCAAGCGCTCCTAACGGAGTGCCAGCCACCCAACTATAATGTGGCCCGGCAGTAAATGACCAAACCTCTCCGGGTGCAAACGGTAGCTCAAGGGTTGGGGCTGCTACTTGATCATTCAACAATGGCTCAACATTAGCAGCGCAGAACGCAGGGTCGGGAAACATCGCCAGATAGACAGCCATAAAACCGTCCTCGCCAATCAAGCGCTCTTCCCACTCACTTGAAGAATATAAATGGGCAAAAAGCCGCATCATCCCAACTGAACCAGCGTTCAGGTTTGGTGCAACACGCATCTCAACCTGGTCATCAAATGTCAGGCTGTCCATCTCTCCATGCCGCCAGCCATAATACCCGCTGTTTATTAAGCGTGCTGCCAGCGAGAGTTCCTGGTAAAGCCCTTTAAAGCTGCCGCTGCCCAGCCTGAGCGGATGGTAGATGTCAGCAGGTGCCTGGCTGCCAGTTACCAAGCCCGCGCGGTATTCGATAAATGCCAACAAGAGGCGAGGGTTGACGGACTGATTGATTGCCACGCGTTGCACCACCTCAGCGCCGCTGATTCTTTCTTCTGCGACAACCTGGCTGAAGCGGCTGAGGTACCCGCCCGCATTTTGGATGAAGACGCTGACATCGAAATCTTCGGCGCAAGGCGAGAAAATGACCGCACTATCCGGAAGAATAAATTGATGCTGTTCTTCATTCAGGGCATTGCGCGGAATGATCAGATACTGACCTGTAGGAAGAATTCCAGTTTGGGCAATCGCTTCAGGCGATGAGATTTCATCTGGCGCAACCGCAAAGTGGCGCGCAACCACGCTCAGGGTATCGCCCGAGCGCGCTGCATAAACATGATAACGAGACCTGTCTACATCCGGTTCTGGCTTTTGGGTAGCTGCCGGCTGCGTCTGGCGGATATCCAATGATGCTGTGGCCGTGGGACGGGAATCGAAAATGGCTGGGTCGAGAGTTTCGTATCCTCTGAAAATCCCTGAGAAATCTGTAAGCGGAAAATTGCAGGAGAGCATGATAAGGATCATACCGATCAGTAAAACGACCGGTTGTTTCTTGCTGGGTTGGTGCGGGCTTAATTTTGGCAATGTTTTCATCAGGTTGAATAAATTATAGACGATCCTCTCTTACCTAAAACTTGGAACTGAAAGGCTTCGTTTTTAATGTACTATTGGCTGTTATAATCAAACCGCTAAAAATGACGAAGCAGTAGAGGTGTGCATCAAATGAAATCCAAAGTTGCAGTGCTAAGAACAACCCCCGAAACCGTGCTCGATGATTACATCCGCCTGTTTGAGCTGGCAGATGGACCTAAAGCCCTGGATCCGACTACTACCACAATCTTAAAAGATAATATTTCGTGGCATTATCCAATGCCCAGCGCTAACACCACGCCCTGGCAGCTTGAGGGCACTATTCTGGCTTTGCAAGCAAACGGTTTCAACGATATTTCCTGCGTGCAAAACCAAACTGTGGTAACCAACGCATTCAAAGGGGAAGATCTTAACGGGTATGTCCCTATCTTCAAAAAATACAATATCCCGGTGTTGTATAACTTTGAAGAGAAAGACATGAATTGGGTGGAGTTCAAACCGCAGGCGAAGATGAACGCGCTCGATCACATTTACCCGGAAGGGATTTTCATCCCCGATTACTTTGTGGGCAAGAATATCATTCACCTGCCAACAACAAAATGCCATATCTATACCACCACCACTGGCGCAATCAAGAATGCTTTTGGCGGGCTGCTAACCAAGCACAGGCATTACACGCATTCTTACATACATGAGACGATCATTGACTTGCTGGCAATACAAAAAGAAATCCATTCAGGATTGTTTGCGATGATGGATGGTACCACTGCCGGCAACGGCACCGGGCCGCGGGTGATGAAGCCTGAAGTAAAGAATGTTATCCTGGCATCAGAAGACCAGGTGGCGATTGACGCGGTTGCTGCCAGGCTGATGGGATTTGACCCGATGAGCATCAAATACATCAACCTCGGGCATACCCAGGGGTTAGGCGTTGGCGATCCGCGTGAAATCGAACTCGTTGGTGACGATGTATCGGGAGAGAACTGGCATTTCGAGGTAGGGCATAACCTGCATCAATTTATGGGCTGGCTCACCTGGTACGGTCCGACAAAATTTTTACAAAAGCTTGTCACCCGCACTCCGCTGGTGGCGGTTCCCATCGCTTTCTCTGAGGTTTACCACGACTACATTCATTGGCCGCTGAAAGAAAAGCACATCTTCAAAGATTGGTGCGAAACCACCGCCTGGGGGCAGCTGTTTTTACGCTATATGCAGGATGGAACGCTGCGCTAAGCTGGCGAATTAATATGTAAGAAATCGGGTTTCACTTCACTGAAACCCGATTTTATTTACCTCCTACTTCACAAAGTTGCTGATTACACAACGCTGTCAATCAACTGACTGTAGAACTCTGCCACGCGCTGTCTGACTGAACCGATCTCTGCGCGGCTGCGGATGATTTCGCGGTTGCGCACTGCTGCCTGACGGCGAAAATCTTCATCCGTAATTGCGCGTATAACAGCCTCAGCCAGGGCGAAAGCGTCAGCGGGGTCAACCAGAATTCCATTCTCACCGTTCGTTATCCATTCGCGGATGGATTCGATATTGCCGCATACTGGCAGGCAGCCAATTGCCATGGCTTCGAGCAGTGAGTTCGGCGTGCCGTCATGCTCGCTGATGGATACGGATACCAGTGATTGGGCAAATTCACGCCACAGATCAACTTGCGAGAGCATGGGCAGCAGCGAGACATGATCAAGAATGCCGAGCTGATTAATCCAGCGCAGCGCCTCCGCCTGCCCTGCCATCCAAGGGCAGACAAAGTGGGTAGTAGGATGCAGGTTGAGCACCAATGGGATGGACTTGAAAAAGGTATCATTGCGCACCGATCCGCTGCGAAATCCGCGCGGGTTGATGACCCGCTGCGGCACGGCAGGGCTGAAGCCGCTGGTGACACTTACAATTTCATCCAAATCAATGCCGCCATTGCCGGGCACTGAAATAGAGGGCTTTGCCGGGTTGAAAGACCAGGTTTGGGCAATGCGCAGGTCGCGCAGCGTATCAGATACCAGACCGTCAGCGCGTAAAAGCGCGCGCCGGGTGGCTGTACCCATCACCTCGTTGGCGTTGGCGTGATAGGTGAAATCATTTCCCCAGGTGGAAATGACCAACGGAATTCCAGGTGGTGTACGGCTGGCGAGCATTCCTTCATAAGGGATGCGCAGCGCGTGCACCAGGTCGGGTTTAAGGCGTTTCAAGAGCGCCAAGTAATCCTTTTCAAGAAAGGAGATGGTAGCAGGACCAAGCCAATGACGCAAGTCGGCGGCAACGCCACGAAAACGCGAAACCATTTTTCGGCTGGTCTTGTTCGTTCCTCCGCCTGCCTGGCTGCCGGAGAAGCTGGCGAAAGCCACCGGAAAGAGGATTGTCTCGTTGACGCCATCAACTGGAGTGCAAGGGTAGGTTGTGATGAGATTGATGGTGTAATTCAGCGGCTGCAGCATACGAATCCAACGTCGTGTAATCGGGCTGCGTCCATCAGCAATTAACAATAGATTCATGCTACACTCCGCGCATGCTTGCCAAGCACAGATTCAATCGCACTGGTGAAGGTTTGGACCATTGCCTCAAGGTTGATTTCTTCTGCGACAATGCGCTGCGAAGCCAAACCCATCAGGCGTAAACGCTCAATATCGGCGAGGGCATTGCCGATTGCCTGCGCCAAAGTTTGCGGGCTGTCATCGGGTAATAGCCAACCATTCTCCTCGCGGACAAGTTCTCCTTGTGTTCCATCAGCCTCGCCCACGATTACCGGCAGCGCATGCGCCATTGCCTGCTGAATCGCCAGCCCCCCGGTTCCAGGCAGGATAAAAAGGTCAGCCGCGCTGAAGTAAGGGGTCAGCTTTTCATCATGCTGGGCGCCGACAAAATCTGCCTGCGGATAAATCAGGCTGGCAAGCGCTTCGAGGCGTGCACGGTCTGGACCGTCGCCGACAATGGTCAGGTGAGGCTGAGGGTCGATTTGGACAATTTCGAGGGCGCGCAGCAGGGTCTCCACGCGTTTTCGAGGCTGCAGCCTGCCGACGTAGAGCAGCTCAGCCCTGCCGTTGTGGAAGTGTGCCGGGCGTATGATGGGCAGGTTGCGTGGACGCGGTGCAACTGCATTTTTTGCGATAAACACACGCGCTGGTTCCATACCTACGCTCATGTATTGCTGGGCGGCATGGGGTGAATATGCAATCACAGCGCTGCACTGATGAACTGTCGAGCGGTAAATTGCCTGCTCGATGGCGTTACCAGCGGAAATCCCTAAGCCCCAACCTATCACGGGTTTTCTGTGACGTTTCATCCAGCTAACCGCGTGGGGGTTGGAGCGATTGCGAGGATTGAGTTCAATGATCAATACATCTGGCTGCCAGGAACGCAGCCAGTGGATGATGCCTGCCTGCCAATAAAAATATGCTGCACCGCTCAAGTAAGACTGGTTATGGGCATGTGTATATTGGGCGATGTTAAGTTTATCGGCTGTAACGACAGCCTCATCAGGTTTTGGTTCACCGGCAAAAACGCTTAACCCCTGCAAACAGGCAGTCGCCAGCATTTCGAAAAACGGCGCGCGGTATGCCGGCAGGATGCGTTGTTGTAACCCTACCCGCGCGTGAATCATCGAGCCGCCTCGCTTGAAGGTATAGACTTGGGTGATCGGATTAATGAATTAGGAACGCTCACAGCAACACCTGAACTTTAGAACCCGTTGCACTTTTGCTGACTTCGATACGCGCCGGGAAGACATCTTTCAATTCCTCGAGGTGCGTGATGACAAGGATTTTCGCGAACTCAGAGCTCACCAGATTGATGGCTTCCACCAGCCGCTGCCGTCCTGAAGAATCCTGGCTGCCAAAGCCTTCATCTATCACCAGCGTTTGCATGCGCGCGCCGGCGCGGTGGGCCAACACCCGGCTCAGCGCCAGGCGGATGGCGAAGTTGATTCTGAAAGCTTCGCCGCCGGAGAAAAGTTCGTAAACGCGCTCACCGGCTGAATCACGGATGAAAATGTCGAGTGTTTCGCGCCGATCTTCGCGTTTTTTATCCTTGTATTCACGCTGGGTTTCAAAATGGATCGACATGCTGCCGGAACTCAAACGGTCGAGAATTTCGTTGGCGTGATTTTCAATGGCGGGCAGTGCTTGTTCGATCAGCAGGGCTGGAATTCCATCTTTACCGAATGCCCGCTCGAGCGATTTCAAATCGGTGATCTTGGTGTTGAGTTGGTCTTTCTCTTCAAGTTTTACAATTTTCTGTTCGCGCTGCTTATCAAGAATATCTACCGCGTTGCGGGCATAGCCAAGGTCGTTATTTGCCCGGTTCATTTGTTCCTGCGCGTCGTAATACTCTGCTTCCAGGCGGGTGGTATCTGGCAGGTTGGCGCTTTCAGTTGCCAGCTTTTCCTCGTTTTGCTTCAGTTCAACCAGTAATGCGGAGTAATGTTTTTCCTCGTTCTCGATGGTTTTTTGGCTTGAGGTGATTTCACGTTCAAGAGGTACGAGTGCGGCTTTGGCATTCTCAAGCTGAGTTTTCTTCTCCAGGCTGGCGCGTCCTTCGATTTCAAGGCGACGGGTTTTTTCATGCGCCGCCGCATCATACCCCAGTTCTTTCAAGCGGGCATCCAACAGTGTCAGTTGCTGGCGTGCCTCAAGCGCGAAGGTATCGGTGCTTAAAATTGAATCGAGTTCGATGAGCCGCGCGGCTTCTTTTCCCTGCCAGGCTGCCACAGCCTGCTGCTGCTTGAGAAGCTCATCTGATTTGGCGTCGTATATGCGCTGTTGAAGCTTCAATGACGCATCAACACTTTCCAAATCAATCAACGCGTTTTCAAGCTCACGAAGGCGGAGATCGCATTGGTCTGAGATCTTCACATTTGTTCGATACAAATCACCTTTTTCTTTACCGCGATTGTTAACCTCTTCAACCAGGCGCAGCCCTTCCTCCTGTGATAAGGGCTTTTCACATGTCGGGCAGGTTGCGCCGCTAATCTGCTGAAGGTGGTCGCGGTGAACTCTGATTTCATCCATTTCTGCCCGTAATTGGATGTTTTCGGCTCTGACGCGTGACTTCTCGTCCTGTTGAGTGCGCATTTCCTTTTCAACGTCGGTGCGAACAGTAAGTTTGGCGGTCAATTCTGCCACGGCATTAGCGCTCTGTGCGACGATACTTTCAAGCTCGGGCAGGTCTTGTTCGATGATGCTGATTTCATGCTGCTTCTGCTGTAACACACCCTGCTCAGATTGAAGCCGCGTGCGTTCAATATCAATCACACGCTGGGGTTCATTGCGCTGAGAATCGTATTGGCGGAAGTTCGCAGCGATTTGCTCCCAGCCTTCAAGGGCTGCTCGCGCACTTTCCCAATCATCCACAGCGCGTAAAATTTGTTTTTCATTTTTCAGCAAATCCTGATATTGAGCGCGATCTTGCAGACGCAGGTTTAATTCTTCTGCTTTGCGTTCATTTTCTGCGCGCAGGCGCTGAACTTCCGTTCGCTGTTTTTCCACCTGATGCCGGTCGTTCTGCACCCGGTCAGCAATGACGCGGTGTTGGTCTAACAGGGTTTTTCGGGCTTCAAACAGGGCTTTTTTTGATTCAACTTCTTTTTCAAGGCGGCTGAGACGATCTTTCCGTTCGGCTTCAAGTTGAAGTTCTTTTTCAATCTCTTCCAGCGAGTTATTGATTAGAAGGAGTTCTGTTTCGTGAAGTTTCCTGCGTCGCTGAGTTTCCTCGCGGTACCTTTCCCAAGCATCCAAACCCAAGATACCAGAGAGAATCCGCTTACGGTCAGCGGGACGCTGCTGGGTAAACTGATCGGCTTTGCCTTGCAGAAAGAACGAAGCGTTGATAAAAGTTTCATAATCCAAGTGGAGCGTCTGGCTGATGAGATCATCGGTGGCGCGCATGGTTGCTTCGGTGAGGGGCAGCCATGTGCCTTGCGGGTTGCGAACGCGGAACTCTAATGTGGCTGACTTATCTTTGGTCTTGCTGCGCTGAACCTGGTAATGAACCGATTCATATTCAAAATCAAGTGTTACATCAGCGGCCCTTGAGCTCGTGTTGATTACCGCATCGTCTTTACGACGCGCCTCGCCAAACAATGCCCAGGTGATGGCTTCGAGTAATGAGGATTTCCCGGCGCCATTTTCACCTGATATACACGCCAGGTTGATGCTCGAGAAATCAATCTCTACTTTCTCCTGATAGGAGAGAAAGCCGCTGATTTGCAGACGGTTGAGGATCAAAGCGTCTCCTTGCTGTTGCTGGAAGAGTCGATTTCTACCCGTGAGACGAGAATTTTATCGATTCGGTGTCCATCCATATCGATTACTTCAAAACGATGATCTCCCCAGACAAAGAATTCGCCAGATTTGGGAATAGCGCCGATATGGTTAAGCACAAAACCGCCCGCTGTTTGGAACCCAACCTTGTCTTCTTCAAATAACAGATCCAAGTCAAGCAGTTCTTTAAACTCGTCAATTGGCAGCAGTCCGTCAATCAGGTAACTGCCATCAGCCCGCTGAACGATTTCAGGCTCTGTTTGCTGGTCGCGGCTGGGGAGTTCACCGATTATCGCTTCGAGCACATCGAAAAGCGTAACGAAACCCAGTACCCCGCCGTATTCATCAATCACCAGAGCTTCGTGCACACTGTGTTCACGTTCAATTTCAAGCACCCGCATGGCGGGGGTGTTCTCAGGGATGAACAACGGCTTTTCGAGAAGATCCGTGATATTGAAAGTTTTCTTTGAGAGCAGGTTTTCCATCAGAGTTTTAGATTTCAGCACGCCTAAAACATTGTCAAGCGAACCGCGTGACACCGGAAAACGCGAGTAGGGCGACTCCAATACTATCTTGAGCGTTTCATCAATATCGTCATTGGCGTCAAGCCAGACGATCTCAGTTCGCGGCGTCATGATGGCGTTGATGGAACGATCGTTCAACCTGAAGATTCCTTCCACCATGTCCTGCTCAGCCTCTCCGAACACACCAATTTGTGTACCCTGATCGATAAGCACCTTAATCTCTTCTTCGGTGATGGCTGGCTCATCTGAGGGTTTAACCCCCAGAACGCGAATTCCCAGATCGGTGGATGCGGAAAGGAGTTTTGTTAGCGGAGCTGTGATTTTGCTGACAAAATGCATCACTCCTGAGACGTTCGAGGCGATTTTCTCGGGGTCATTAAGCGCAATCTTCTTTGGAATAAGCTCGCCGATGACCAATGAAACATAGGTTGTGATCAGAACCACGATGATGAGAGATATGGTTTCAGCCGAACCTGCCAGCCAGGGGATATTTGAAAGCACCTTTGCCAGCCTGCCAGCCAGTGTGGCACCGCCCAGTGCACCAGTGAACAAAGCAATCAAGGTTATGCCAATTTGCACCGACGAAAGAAACTTACTGGTTGCATTTGAAAGTTCAAGCGCACGCGCAGCGCCTTTATCGCCATCGTCCGCGCGTTGTTCCAGGCGGGTCTTGCGCGCAGAAACAATCGCAATCTCAGACATGGAGAAAAACCCATTGACAAGAATTAAAACGAGAATGACGAGGATTTCAATAAAAACGTTATTCATGTTGATTTCCCATCTTGGAATTCTGCTTCGCTTGTGCTACTGATGGTTTGAATGATCGACTCTGCCAGTGTTTGCAGGTGCTCCATCTCCTTGGGCTGAGTGTGGATGGATTGCCAGTAAGTGGAGAGTAATTCCAGCGGCGTGAGGCTGGCGATTTCTTGATCTTGCGGCAGGCGCAGGCGGGCTTCTTCTTGCGGGCGGCGGATGAGCTGAAATTCGAGGGCGCCGGTACAATGAGCACGAAGGGCGGCTTCATCGATGAACAATTCCAATTCTCGCGGGTATTCGATGGTGAGTTTTATATTTGCACCCGTTATCTTCTCTTGCGGAGGCAGCGCGGCAAGAATCTTCTCCATCAGCCTATCGATTTCAGTTATCTTAACCAGGGGGTCAAAAAATGCGCGCCCGTTAAGTCTGATGAATTTATAAGGACTATTGCCTTTGGAGACATTTGCAATGACAAAGCCTTTCTCATCGTCCGTCTCACCGAAATCCACCCGCTCAATCGAACCAGCGTACACCACAGGGGGGTGAGCGCCAGGGTTTAGATCTTGGAATTTATGGATGTGACCCAAGGCAACGTAATCCAGCCGTGGATCTTTAACCAGTGAGCCCGAAAGCACCAGATCTTTACCGAGCATCACAGAGCGTTCTTGACCATAAGTTGCCCCTTGCACCGAGCCATGGGCAATTAATACCGCCGGAATTGTTGGATCAAACTCATCCATTTTTTCCTGAAGGATATAGTTAACGCGTTTTTCGATTTCTTCATTAATTGTTGTTTCGTCTGCAGGTGAAATATCCAATACGGCTGTCAGACTGGACCGATGCACCCAGGGGAGAGCCAGCACTTGCAGCGGCAGCCCCCAAAGGTCCTCCGGTTTCAATAGCCCGGGTTTACTTAACACCCGTACATTAGGCACTTGCAGAGTATCAAACTCCTGCAGAGTGTTGGCGCGGCCGATTGCAGGGCTGATATCATGATTGCCCACCAAAAGCAGGGTGGGAATACCAGCCCCTGACAGGCGGATGATACGCTTACCCCATTCCCGCTGATAGGTTGGCGAGGGTGTACGGTCTTTATAGGCGTCGCCGGCGAAGATGGCAAGATCCACTTTTTCGTTGATGGCCGTGTCAACAATTGTATCTAACGCTTTGAGAAAATCAAGCACGCGAATTGGCAGACCCGTTGCAGGGTCTTGCTTGCCATGCATGGCAACATCAATATGCGCGTCGGCAAAATGCAGCAGCTTAATCATGGGTGACATATACTCAATTCAATTATAGAGGAAAAACTCAGGGAGTTTCTCCCAATTCTTCGAGCATTGCCAGGCTGGGTCCAAAACCAGGGTGATGTTTGAGGCTTTCACGGAAGTCAGCCAGCGCGCGGTTTACATCACCCAAGGCCAAATATGCCCTGCCGCGCCAATAATAGCTTTCTTCAAGGATCGGCTCAGCGGTCATGCGCTCGAGGGTTTGGTCAGCCAGGTTGATCACATCTGTATAGCGACCGGTGTAGAAATAGGCGTAGTATGGACCGGTTTGATACCACATCATACGCCACGGACGCTGAATTTCAGGGATTTGGGGATAAAGATTGAAAGCAGCGTCATACGCTGCTGCTGCACCGGCGTAATCTTGCAGGTAAACCAGGCTGGTGCCCGCGTT
>JAGOVY010000042.1 GCA_018060515.1 Anaerolineaceae bacterium
ATACTCAGTTGAGCTTTTTATTGAGCCAAACGCGTTGCCTTTTGGCGTTCAGTATTGTGATTATCTAAAACTTGCGCGCTGCGGCCAGCCTCCTCTACAGAGGTGGATACCAACAACTGGTAAGCCTGCTGTGCAGATTCCATTCTTCCGGCAGCGTTAAGCCTGGGTCCGAGAATATAGCCAATATCTGATGAACTGGTTTTACGGATGTTTTTACCTGCCGCTCCGGCAAGTGCGGTTAAACCGGTGCGGCTGCCCGATTGGATGCGAACCAATCCTTTTTTTACCATCGACCGGTTCTCACCTGTGAGCGGCAGCATATCTGCTACCGTTCCAAGGGCTACCAAATCGAGCCATTCATCAGCTTTTCGCACATCCATTCCGTTAAGAATGAAGATTCCCTGAGAAATTTTATAGGCTACACCCACGCCTGCCAGGTCTTTGTAAGGGTAGGCATCCCCTTCTTGTTTCGGGCAAATCACTGCGTACCCATCAGGCAATTCACCCTGAGGGAAATGGTGATCACTGATGATCAGATCCACTCCCAGGCTTTTTGCCACCTGAGCCTCATGAGGAGAGCGAATACCGCAATCGACTGTCAGGATGACCTTCGCGCCACGTTGGGTGGCCAGCATGACCACTGCATCCTCATTGAGGCCATAACCTTCATCGAATCGATTGGGGATATAAGGTTCAACACGACCACCGATCGAGTGCAAAACCTCAACCATTAAGGCCGTGGCGGTCACACCATCAACATCATAGTCGCCATAAATGACGATTAATTCTTCAGCGCGCACGGCCTCCAACAGGCGAACAACTGCCTTCTCCAAACCGATTAGCAGGAATGGGTCAGCGAGTTCGATATCAGCAGAAAGGAAGGCTTGTGCTTCAGCAGCCGTGGTGATGCCGCGATTAAACAAGAGCTGCCGAAAGAAGGCTGGATATTCTGACAGCTCTTCTTCTGCAGTGGTATTGATTTTAGGGTAAGTTACCCACTTTTTCGTTTGGATTTTGTCCGTCACTTATAATTTCCTGTGATTACTGGATTGGGGATGGATTGATAAACCCCAGAAGATACGGCGTTCCGTTCTTGATAAGGATACCCGCCCGCCAAGTATAAACGAGCAGTCAATCGCCTGCAAGCATTTTTCACGATTGGCTCTTTCAAGTAAAATGAGGATACTAAAGGCAGACTCATGACCTCAGATCAAATCATCACCCTCGTCATCTTAGCGATCGCAATCATCCTGTTCGCGACCAATCGCATCCGCATCGACTTGGTGGCGCTCATGGTTTTGGTTTCACTCGGGTTGACAGGCGTCATTCAGCCAGCACAGGCATTTTCTGGTTTCAGCAGCTCTGCGGTGATGATTATTCTCGGTATTTCAATCATCTCTATCGCCCTCCAATTAACCGGCGCAACTAACGGTCTCAGTAAGATTATTCACACCTATGGCGGCAGCAACCAAACGCGTCTGATCTTCTTCGTGGCTCTCACCTCTGCCCTGCTTTCGCTCATCATGAACAATATCGCCGTGGTGGGGGTGCTTCTGCCTACTGTGATGGCGGTTTCGCGAAAAAGTAAAGTCGCGCCTTCGCAGCTGCTCATGCCATTGGCCTATGGCACCATACTGGGTGGAATGGCAACACTGCTGACCACCGCCAATATTATTGTCAGCGGCGCACTTGAAGATGCCGGGTTCAAGGCTTTTGGAATCCTCGATTTCTTCCCCATTGGCGGGCCAGTGATGGTGATTGGAATCCTCTTTCTCACCTTCATCGGATCCCGCCTTCTGCCGAAAGAGAGAGATAGCGGCAATTATGATGGCTTACGAGAGGTTGCTGAAAAACTAAGCGACCGATATCTGGTCAGGAAGAACCTTATTCAGATTGATATCCTGCCGGGTTCGCCGCTGGCGCTGCGCTCGATTGCCGAAGGACGCTGGGCGAATCAGGTTCATGTGAATATCCTCGCTGTTTTGCGTGGCAGAGATGCCTATTTTTCACCTGACTCCGGCATGATCTTGCGCCCTGGCGATAGGCTGATTGCCCGCGGCAATGTAACCGCTGAACTGGCTGACTCCTTGAAGCTGCGCATCACAACGATGGATGATTCCAATTTCAAAGTAGCCAATGAAACCAACCCACTGGCGGAAATCATCATCTCCCCGCATTCACGCTATATCGGAAAAACAATCACAGAAATGGAATTCCGCGAACATTACCTGCTCAACGTCGTGGGCATCTGGCATGGCGGCAAGCCAATTGAAGACAGCCTCTCTGACTTCCACTTACAATTTGGTGATGCCCTGCTCGTTCAAGGACCGGCAGTTAATATTCGCAACCTGAAGCAAAGCGAAGACCTCGTTGTGCTTGTGGAAGATCCTGATGCTGTAATGCTGCCTCGAAAAGGCGCGCTCACCATTCTCATCACTTTAGCCACACTCGTCTTCGCTGCGATTTTCAACCAGTTATTACCGTTAATCATCATGGCTGGCGCTGTGCTGCTGATGCTTTTCGGCAGTGTCAGCCTGGGTGAGGCATACCGAAAAATTGAGTGGAAACCGATCTTCCTCATCGCCGGACTTTGGCCATTGAGCATCGCATTGCAAGAAACTGGCTTGGCAAATCAAGCAGTTACGCAAATCCTCAATCACATGGGGCAGATTGCACCAATAGTGCTCATCGCAGCAATTCTGCTGATAACCATGCTTTTTACCTTGGTGATTGGCGGTCAAGTGTCGGTGATGGTGATGATTCCAATTGCTTTGGCTGCTGCGCAGGGTTTGGGTATAGACCCTCAGCCCTTTGCCATGGCAGTGGCAATGGGTGGTTCGCTCGCATTCATGAGCCCACTTGGGCACCCGGTAAATATCGTCGTGATGAACCCGGGCGGTTATACCTTCAAAGATTACCTTAAAAAAGGAATTCCGATCACTGTTCTGGCATATATCGCCATCTTATTGGCAATCCAACTGGTTTGGGGACTATAATACCCTTCCATGACCACTCATCCATTTAATTTCACTCTGATTAAAGAACAAGGTGCGGCAAGGGCTGGGCTGTTCTCTACGCCTCATGGAGATCTTGAAACCCCACTCTTCGCACCGGTTGGCACACAGGCTACCGTTAAAGCCGTAAGCCCCGCTCAATTGGAAGCCACCGGCGTCACATTGGTGTTGTCGAATACTTATCACCTGTATCTACGCCCCGGCGCAGATTTGGTAGCCGCTGCTGGTGGTTTGCATCAGTTTATGCAGTGGCACAAACCCATGCTGACAGATTCCGGCGGTTTTCAGGTATTTTCCCTTTCATCTATGCGAAAGATCGATGATGACGGTGTAACCTTTAAAAGCCATATAGATGGCTCTACTCACCGCTTTACACCCGAAAGCTCCATAAAAATCCAGGAAAAACTCGGTGCTGATATCATCATGGCTTTTGACGAATGCGCCGTCCCCGACGACCTGGCGTATAATCGCGCGGCGCTTTTACGCACCCACTCCTGGCTGGAACGCTGCGTAAACGCCAAGTCCCGCCCCGACCAGGCGCTGTTCGGCATTGTACAAGGTGGTGTATTTCCTGAACTACGTCGTGAATCCGCCCGCTTCGTCGCATCCTTCGACCTCCCCGGCTGCGCGATTGGCGGGCTTTCTGTGGGAGAAACCAAAGCGCAGATGCACGCGATGCTTGAAGAAGTGCATCCTCTTTTGCCGGTTAACAAGCCGCGCTACCTTATGGGCGTTGGTTCACCCGAAGACCTGATTAACGGCGTCGCTCGCGGGGTTGATATTTTCGATTGTGTCCTGCCTACCCGGTTGGCGCGGCATCAGGCTGCCTTCACGCGCAACGGCAGGGTTAACCTGATGAATCAAGTGAATACAGCCAATTTCAATCCCATTGAGGAAACCTGTACCTGTTATACCTGCCTCAACTTCACCCGCGCTTATCTCCGGCACCTAATCATTTCCAAAGAAATGCTCGCTGCAACACTGATTTCCATTCACAACATTCAATTTCTGATTGACTTGATGAAGCAGGCACGGCAGGCGATTTTAACCTCTACGTTCGCTGACTTTTCCGGCGGATTTCTCGAGTCTTACTCCTCCAGTCCCCGTAAGGAGAACACATGAGTTTCTTACAATCACTCATCCTTAGCATCGTTCAGGGAATTACTGAGTTCCTGCCGGTCTCATCATCGGCACATCTCGTACTCGTTCCATATATGTTCAATTGGAAGATTCCTGAAGCACAAATTTTTCCATTTGATGTGCTCGTACAACTCGGCACGCTGGTTGCCGTGATTTTGTACTTTCGCAATGACCTTTGGAGCATCATCAAGTCATTCTTTTCAGCTATCAGACAGCGCCAGCCTTTCGCAACGACTGAGGCACGACTCGGCTGGTACCTGATTCTCGCCACCATTCCTGCGGGTCTGGCTGGTGTAATTTTTAAGGACAGCGTCGAAGCTGCTTTCAATGACCCTCAGCTGACGGCTTACTTCCTCTATGGCACCGCAATTCTGCTTGTAGCCGCTGAAATTTTCGGGCAGCGTAGTCGTCAACTCGAGACCATCCGCTGGGTAGACGCTCTTTGGATTGGCATCTTCCAGGCGTTCGCGATTTTTCCCGGCATCTCACGCTCAGGCGCCACCCTTACCGGTGGAATGACGCGAAATTTAGACCGACCAGCGGCCGCCCGCTTCTCTTTTCTCATGTCGATTCCCATCATGCTGGCAGCCGGCGTTTTCAGTCTGTCAGAGCTTTTCGAGGTTCCGAATCTCAAGGCTTTCCTTCCGGTGCTTAGTGTTGGCTTTGTTACAGCGGGAGTAGTGGGGTATCTCGCAATCCGCTGGTTATTGGCGTTCCTCTCTCATCGTTCCCTTTACTATTTTGCGGTCTACTGCATCCTGCTTGGAACAGCGGTTTTAATTACTTTCGGCATCCGCACAAGCCATGGGCAAAGCCAGACCACAGATGAATCCAACAATACAGCGGCTGTCGAAACTGTGAATGTGGATGTAAACTCCGCCCTCGATTGGCTGCGCCCTGAGATGAGCGCGTGCGCCAACAACATCAAAGGCATCGCAATCATTACAAGCAGCTCCGACCTGGGCAGCGCTGATCAACAAGCTTTGGCATTACGCTGGGGAGCGCCGAAAACGCTCGATCAACCCGCCTTCACCCTCGGTGAAGATGAGCTGGCGATAGTGGTCAATATGCAGAACACTCTCAGCAGTCTGCCGCTTGAAGTAATGCAACAAATCGCTTCGGGGAAGATTACTGATTGGGAAACACTTCACACCATCTGCGCGGAGTGTTTTTCTGCGCCATTGGCCGAACCTCTGCTCAGCGCTCCAATCGAGTTCGTCGTTTTCCCGGCAGGCGACGACTCCCGTACCCTCTTTGAGAAAAGCGTTATGGAGGGTGCTCCGCTTTTGGATTCTATGGCGTTGTTGGTACCTTCTCCCACTGCAATGAATGAAAATATCATTGCAAGCCAAAATTCGCTTGGGTTCATGCCGGCGCGGGCAGTTAGCGCGGCAATCAAATCAATTGCGCTGACTGACCTCACCCCCGGTTTCCCAACGGTGCATCCCATCCTCGCAATTAGCCAGAGCGAACCCGCTGGCGTTACCGCGCAGTGGCTTTCCTGTCTTCAGGCATCGATCAACCCCTGACACAGCGAGGTAGGAATTCATGAAAATTTCTCGATTTTGCAGTCAGTTCTCTGAGAATTTACCCGCATGAACAACCCTCAACCAACCTCCCAATCTACCCAAGTAGGAGTTTATCTGCTGGATCAGTTTTGATTAACAAGCTTTGAGTGTACGATTCGGTTATGAGTTAGCCAACATGCCTGTTTCCTATTGCCCGATATGAACAAATGTACTATAATTACCATGGTAAATATGACTATAATTAATTCATAACCCCTACGTGAGGAGACTTCTGATGGCAAAAAAAACTTTCGCACCCATTGAATACAACCAATTCGACCGCGGCGAGCCGATGAGTGAAGCCAAACGCGCCGTACTGGATAAAGCCCTGGGCGATATCGTTAAGCGCTACGGCGAAGGCTCAATTATGCGCCTTGGCGAAGCTCATCATCTCTCTGTTGAAGCCATCCCAACCGGCTCGCTCTCGTTGGATGTCGCCCTTGGTGTAGGTGGCATTCCTCGTGGTCGCATCACAGAAATATTTGGGCCCGAATCCTCCGGTAAAACCACGCTTTGTCTGCATATCGCTGCTGAAGCTCAAAAACTCAACGGCACAGTCGCCTTCATCGATATGGAACATGCGCTCGATCCGGCATATGCTGCTAAACTCGGTGTTGATGTCGAAAGCCTCCTCGTATCTCAGCCAGACATGGGAGAACAGGCGCTTGAAATTGCTGAAACCCTCGTGCGCTCAGGTGCGGTTGAGCTTGTCATCGTAGATTCAGTTGCTGCGCTCGTTCCTCGCGCCGAAATTGAAGGCGATATGGGGGATGCCAGCATGGGTATGCAGGCGCGCCTCATGTCGCAAGCACTGCGCAAACTCAGCGGCGCCATCAACCAAACCAAAACGGCGGTCATTTTCACCAACCAACTGCGCCAGAAGATTGGCATCATGTTTGGCAACCCCGAAACCACACCTGGAGGATTGGCACTGAAATTCTATTCATCCGTGCGCCTTGATACACGACGCATCCAGTCGATCAAAATGGGCGCCGAAATCGTCGGTAATCGCACGCGTGTGCGTGTGGTTAAGAACAAAGTTGCTCCGCCATTCAGAACCGCCGAATTCGACATCATGTACAACGAAGGAATCTCCAAAGAAGGAGATATCATCGATCTGGCGACTGCTATGGAAATCATCACCAAACGCGGCGCGTTTTTCTCGTACAACGATATGCGCCTCGGTCAAGGGCGTGAAAACGCGAAAGAGTTCCTTCGCCAGAACATTGAACTGTGCGATGAAATTGAGAATATCGTCCGAGAACGGGCATTAGCAGGCGATTATACCGGCGACCTCATCGGCGGCGAGGTCACCACCTCAGACGACGAGTAAACACGGCCTGTCAGTATGCCCGAGATCAAGACGCTCTTTCTTCGCGGCGCCGCCATTGCGCTGATGATCATGCTGTTGCTTTCAGTGGCTGGCTGCGATGTGATTCCTCCGCGGCGGCCTGTACCTGATGAGCTGCAGCCGCCAGCGTTTAGAGCCCCAACCCTGCTGGCTACCCGCGAGGATAACGCCCAGTCTGATGGATTAACACCTTCTGCGCCCACTCAAGACCCCAATTGCACCAACAATCTGACATTCATTCAGGATAACTCAATACCCGACGGCACCCAGCTTGCTCCCGGCAAAGACATGGTGAAAGAGTGGAAGGTGCGCAACAGCGGAACTTGCAACTGGGGCGCAGGTTATACGATCCAGCGTCTGGAGGGTGATGAAATGGGGATTGAGCCTTCTCAGCCGCTTGAACCCACACGCAATGGCACCGAAACAGTGATTCAACTCGCATTCACCACCCCGCTTGAGCCCGGCAGGTATAAATCCACCTGGCGCGCTCATTCGCCTAATGGTAGCGCCTTTGGTGATTGGTTTACACTCGAGTTCGCCGTTGCAACCCCATAACTCTCCGCAGCGTTATTGCTCCGCTAACTTTTTGAGTCAGTAGAGCCATTAAAAATGATCGGAGCCTTTCGGCTCCGTTTCTTTTCATCTAATAATTAATACTTTTATGTACCTTCTTGCCACGAAGCCAGATATTTCACCTGTTCGGGGGTAAGGGTATCGATATGAATGCCCATCGCAGCCAATTTCAGTTCTGCAATTTTCTTGTCAATTTCTTCCGGTACAGAGTACACCCGCTTCTCCAGCTTGGCGGCATTTTTTACCAGATATTCCAGCGTCAGCGCCTGATTGGCAAAGGACATATCCATCACCGAAGCCGGATGTCCTTCTGCTGAGGCTAAATTAATCAAGCGGCCTTCACCGAGAATAAAGATACGGCGATCGTCCTGCGTAACGTACTCATCCACATAAGGGCGAACCAGACGTTTGCTTTTGGCGGATTTCTCCAGCGCCGGAATGTTGATTTCAACATTGAAATGCCCGGAATTGGCAACAATCGCGCCATCTTTCATCATGTCGAAGTGATGTGCATCAATCACATTGATGTCGCCGGTGACCGTGCAGAAGATGTCTCCAATTTTGGCGGCGTCTTGCATGGGCATGACCCTGAAGCCATCCATCACGGCTTCAAGTGCCTTCAGCGGATCAATTTCGGTGATAATCACGTTGGCACCCATTCCGCGCACACGCGAAGCCAAACCGCGCCCGCACCAGCCGTAACCAGCAACAACAAAGGTCTTGCCGGCCAGCAGCACATTCGTGGCGCGCACGATGCCATCTACTGTAGATTGCCCCGTGCCATAACGATTATCGAAGAAATGTTTGGTTAATGCATCGTTGATGGCAACCACTGGGTAAGCCAGCGCTTTATCAGCAGCCATGGCATGCAGGCGGATAACACCCGTGGTGGTTTCTTCTGTACCTGCCACAACACCAGCAAGCAATTCACGGCGATTCTGATGAAGCACATTCACCAGATCGGCGCCGTCGTCCATCGTAAAGTGCGGTTTATGGTCAAGCGCGGCGTTGATGTGCTTGTAATAAGTCACATTGTCTTCGCCCTTAACGGCGTAAACTGGAATTTCATCATGCGAAACCAGCGAAGCTGCCACTTCATCCTGCGTAGAGAGCGGGTTGGAAGCCGTCAAAACCACATCAGCGCCACCAGCCTGAAGCGTCTTCATCAGGTTCGCTGTTTCAGTGGTCACATGCAGGCAGGCCGAAATGCGCATACCCTTCAGCGGCAGATCACGGCTGAAGCGTTCTTTTACCTGGCGCAGCACTGGCATTTCGCGTTCTGCCCAATCTATTTTAAGACGTCCGCCATCAGCCAGTTTCATATCTTTTACATCATAATTCGCCATTTTTCCTCCAGGGAGTATTATTGTTGCAAAATATCCAGAGCGCCGTCGTCATCAAAGCTTTCACGATAACGCCTGATATATTCATCTATTGTATATTTGTGGTTGCTCGGTCCATTCTGTTCAAGGCAGTAGGCTGCAGAAAGTGAGCCCATCTGCCCGCATGTCTGCAAGTCAAGCCCAAGCCTATATCCGCGCAGAAAGCCACCTCTGAAAGCATCTCCCACGCCGGTGGGGTCGGCAATCTGTGCCACTGGTGCAACGGGAATATGGTACTCTCTTCCATCTGATCTGACAAGTGCACCGTTTATGCCCTTGGTGACCACAAGTAAATCCACATGCTTCTCAATTTGCTCTGGTGAAAGGCCGGTGTGCTTCTCCAGCAAGTTGAATTCATATTCATTGCAAAAAAGCGCGTGGGCGTTTTCCACGCCTGATTTCAGGTCTTCGCTCGGGTTGCGCGCAATTTGTTGAGAGGGATCAAACAGATAAGGAATGCCCAATTGAACACACTCATCTGATAGCTTACGCATTGCCAGCGGGTCGTTGGGAGAGATCACCACGTAATCAACCTCTTCTCGCGGAATGCCAGTAAGCGTGAATCGAGAAGCATCGGCCATTGCGCCGGTGTAAAAACTGGCGATTTGATTATTTTCAAGATCGGTGTTGACAAAGAAAGAGGCTGTGTTTTTACCGGCTATGGAATGGAGAAAGCGTGTGTCAATGCCGCAGCTTTCCATCCATTCACGATAATCCGAAAAATCTTCGCCAGCGGTTGCCAGCACAAGCGGTCTTTCTCCCAATAAAGCCATCGAGTATGCAATGTTCGGTGCACAACCGCCGCGCTGCCGCGTGAGATTATCCACGAGAAACGAAAGGCTGATCTTGTCGAGTTTTTCCGGCAAAATGTTCTCGCGAAAATAACCCGGGAAGGTCATGAGGTAATCAAATGCTACAGAACCAGCGATAACAATAGACATATCTATGCGCCCATTTCTTGATTATATCTGGATTGCACCAGGTCTTGTGTAAATGGAGGTTTAATCTGCCCGGTCTCAGTGACCCAGGCGGTTATTAAGCCATGCGGCGTGAGGTCAAAAGCAGGGTTCAGTGCGCTCGCATGCAGGGGTGTGGCCACTCGATCACCAATCTTGATGCTGAGCACTTCCTGAGGATCACGTTCTTCAATTATGATTTGATTGCCGGCTTCGATTGAAAGGTCGAGCGTAGCGAGTGGGAAGACACACACCACCGGTACCTTGTTCGCTGCTGCGGCCAGACTGAGCATGTAGGTGCCAACTTTGTTGACCACATCACCATTTGCCGCCACACGATCTGCACCGAAAAATACTTTTTGTACTTTACCGCTCTGCAGGTAGAACCCCGCAGCGTTATCGGTTATGATTTCAAACGGTATGCCATATTGCTGGCATTCCCACGCCGTGAGCCGTGCACCTTGTAAAAGTGGGCGGGTTTCATCCACCAAAACATGCACACGCTTGCCCTGCTCATGAGCATATCGAATACCGCCAAGGGCGGTGCCCCAATCTACCCCTGCCAAAGAACCGGTGTTGCAATGGTGGATAATTGTGTCTCCATCAGCTATGAGATTCGCAGCATTTTTTGCGAGCTGATAATTAGTATTCACATCCTGCTCAGCAAGATCAAGCGCCAGCGCAATAATTTTTTCCGCCAACGTCTGCTCATCGGTTTCATCTGCATCGTTGAGCAATTCCAAGACCTGATTGATACAATAGGCCAGGTTCACCGCCGTTGGGCGGGAATTAATGAGGATTGCTGCAGACGAACTCAGGCGCTCTTGCAATGTCTCGCCTCTTAATGGTTGAAACCGCGCAGCTTCCAACGCCAACCCGAAAGCCCCAGCAACCCCCAACGCCGGTGCTCCGCGCACTGCCATCGTCTTAATGGCATCAACCATTTCCTCAGCATTTCGAATTGTCAGAAATTCCAACGCGCCAGGCAGGCGACGCTGGTCGATGAGTTTGACTTCTTGGGTATTGTCGATCCACTCAATCGTTCGCATTTCACTAAAAAACGCTCTCAGTGGAGAGCGTTCCTTCCGACCAAGTTTACCATGATTTAAGCCGGATATTGACCATATATCGCCTATTATTAATCCTGAGTTCCCCTCATGCCATTTCCGCACAACCTCTCTGAATCATTTTTATTTCGGGTACAATTCGATAGGAACTTAATAGTCCTTCAAACGTCATAGTTAAGCGATGAAACGATTTATTATTTCGATCACGATTTCTTTAATCCTGCTTACATCCTGCAATCTTCCTTTTGCCAAGAATGCAGACAGCAAGGATGCTAATCTGCCGCTCAGTGCCGCCACTGTCTCCATCCCTACGCCAACAGTCACCCCTACCCCATTGCCGAAGGCGCGCATTAAGTTAGGTGAAGCCGACATGCTCAATGGAGATTACGAATCTGCCTTGGCTGAGTTTTGGGCTGCTCGTGAACAGTCTTTAGACCCTGAGATTATCGCTGCAGCACAGTTGGGAGTGGGCAAAGTGCTTTTACTTCAAGGAGATAACGCTGGCGCCATTGATCAACTCAACTGGCTGCAGGCAAATTTTTCCGAAGGAGAATCACGGACGCTGGCTTATTTCTTCCTCGCACAAGCCTATGAAAACCTTGAGCAATTTGTCCTCGCTGCAGAGGCTTACCAGCAGTATGTTGATTCCAGTAACACCCCGCTGAGAAGTGAAATCCTTGAAATGAAAGCTGATGCCCTGGTAAGCGCTGGCGAACCAGGCAGTGCAAAAACAGTCTATATTGAAGCCTTTGAATCTGCCGATTCCAATGCTGCCGACTTCCTCCAGATTAAAATTGCACGTGCCGCCTCTGCCATCGGAGACAACAATGATGCCATAGACCGCTACTGGTCGCTCCTCGAGAATAGTTCTTCAGATTATATAAAAGCTCAATCCAACTTATTACTGGGGCAGATTTACCTAAACCTTGGGCTGCCAGAGCAAGCCTATGCCCGTTTCCAGGATTCAGTTACGCGTTTCCCATCTTACTATGACACCTATTCCGGGCTTGTCGCTCTGGTTGAGGCAGATCAGCCGGTGAGCGATTTGATGCGCGGTATTGTGAATTACAATGCGGGGCAATACAGCCTTTCGATTATTGCGCTCGACCGGTACATGCTGGAAAACCCAGGTCATGACGGCACTCCTCTATACTTTAAAGCACTTGGTCATTGGAAACTGGGAGAATACGAACAGGAAATCGCCGCCTGGGATCGAATTATTCAAAACCACCCTCAAGATCAATATATCCACGCCGCATATTTAGAAAAAGCATCTTCACTTTGGCGTTATATGCAAGATTACGTAGCTGCTGCAGAAACCCTTACCTCATATGTCGCCCGTTTTCCTGATGCAGCTAAATCAGCCAATTATCTCTACCGGGCTGGTGCCATCTATGAGATTGGCGGCTATTTAACCAGCGCTTCAACCACCTGGCAGCGCGTTTTTACTGAATATCCAGCCGCAGAAGAAGCGTTGCCCGCATTATTCAATGCAGGCATTGTAAATTACCGTCTACAGAAATATCCCGAGGCGCGGGTCATTTTCCAACGGATTCTGGTGCTGTCCTCTTCAGCCGAAGAGCAAGCCGCCGCCAGCTTCTGGATTGCCAAATCATTTGAAGCGGAAGAAAATCAGGATCAAGCTACTGACTATTATCAACAAGCTTCAGAAATTGATCCAACCGGGTATTATGGCATCAGAGCTGAACAAAAACTCAGTGGCGAAGCTCCTTTTTCGCAGCAAAGCAATATTGATCTGGCAATTGACTATGAAAAAGAAAAAACTGCTGCTGAAAAATGGCTGCGTTCGACTTTTAACCTTGATGCAGGCATTAACCTTGAGTCTGCCGGCGAACTCACCACCAACCTCTTATATCAGCGTGGTGAAGAATATTGGAAACTGGGGTTGCGCGACCAATCTCGCAGCCAATTTGAGCAGTTGAGAAAAGAACTTGAAGGCGATGCGGAGAATCAATACAGGTTAATGAACCACATGCTTGATCTCGGTTTTTATCAAACCGCATCACTTGCCAGCCGCCATATCCTCGATTTAGCCGGACTCAGCCAGGACGAGACGCTTTCGCTGGCTCCGATTTACTTCAACCATGTTCGCTTTGGCGTTTACTACCGCGACCTGATTGTGCCGGCAGCTGTTGAACACGACCTCGACCCATTGTTTTTGTTCAGCCTGATCCGTCAAGAAAGCCTGTTTGACGCCAGTATCACATCGAGCGCAGGCGCTCATGGTTTGATGCAAATTACCGACGATACCGGCGAATACATTGTGAACAATTACGGCTGGCCGCAAAACTATACTTCTTCAGACCTTGACAGACCCTATATAAATGTAAGGCTGGGTGCACATTTCATCAAAATGTGGATAGACAAATATTCCGGTGAAATCACACCCGCGCTTGCATCTTACAACGCTGGCGATGGCAACACGATCATCTGGAAAGGACTCGCCGGAGAAGATGTTGATCTGTTGGTCGAGCTAATTCGCTTCGAAGAAACACGCGATTACATCCGCTATATCACCGAAACATACGAGATCTACAAGAAGCTTTACACCCACCCATAAACCTTAATACTCTGCCGAAAGGTTCCTGCTTCATACTGGCATTTAAAACAACCCTTGAGGATGTGAAATCTATCACAACCCGAGCTGCAACCATTCATTAAACAAAAATCCGGGTTCGTAATACGAAACCCGGAAATTTTTGATTGTATGGTTTATTGGTTTATTTTACACGGTTCTTAACAGCAGCCTGTGCAGCAGCCAGACGGGCAATCGGCACACGGAAGGGAGAGCAAGACACATAATTGTTCCCGACCCGGTGGCAGAACTCGATTGAATCGGGATCACCACCGTGTTCACCGCAAATACCCACTTCGAGCGAAGTTCTTTGTTTACGGCCTTCACGCACAGCAATTTCCATCAGTTTACCAACGCCGTCCTGGTCGAGCGTCTGGAAAGGATTCTTTGGAAGAATTCCCTGATCAATATAGGTAACAAGGAAATTGCGTTCCGCATCATCTCGGCTGTAGCCAAATGTCATTTGGGTAAGGTCATTGGTGCCAAACGAGAAGAACTCAGCCACTTCAGCAATTTCGGCAGCGGTTACTGTGGCGCGTGGAATCTCGATCATGGTGCCGAACTTGTAATGGAATTGAACTTTCTTTTCATCCATGACCGCCTTTGCAATGCGCTCAAGTCGCGGTTGAACCCATTTGAGCTCATTGACATGACCGGTAAGCGGAATCATAACCTCAGGTTTCGGTGTCATACCTTTGTTGGCGATGTTTGCCGCAGCTTCGAAGATTGCGCGCACCTGCATCTCAACGATCTCAGGCATGGCAATACTCAGCCTAACACCTCTCAACCCCATCATCGGGTTGCTTTCGTGCAGAGCATTGACCGCATCGAGCATCAAATCCAATTCGGTAGCCTCTTTTAGCTCGCCATGACCCATCACGAATGAAGACAGCCCTGCACCGCTCAGGCGGAGAGCGATAATCTTGGCCTGCAGTTCTTCAGCAGTCGGCAGGAACTCATGCAGCGGTGGGTCAATCAAACGAATGATGACAGGAAAGCCGTTCATGGCTTCAAACAGCCCTTCGAAGTCTTTACGCTGATAAGGCAAAAGAACATTCAACGCGGCAGTTCTCTCTTCGCTTGTTTTCGCTAAAATCATACGCTGCACGATCGGCAGGCGTTCAGGTTCAAAGAACATATGCTCGGTACGACAAAGCCCAATTCCAACCGCGCCATAAGTGCGGGCACGTTCAGCATCTTTGGGATAGTCGGCGTTTGCCCATACTTGTAAACCAGTTGATGGCCAACCCTCAGGTGAAGTGCGGATGCCCTCTGTTGCAGAAATCTGGTCTGCCCAATTGAGAAGGTTCAGCAAATCAATTTGCTCCTCAAATTTGGGTGTGGTCAGGTTCAGTTTACCAACAAAAGCCTCGCCAGTAGAACCGTCAATCGAGACCCACTCACCTTCTTTTACGACGACGCCGTTTACGTTCATCTCACGTTTTTCTTGATCAATTTTGACCATTGATGCACCGACAATACACGGAACACCAAACTGCCTTGCAACCACTGCTGCATGAGAAGTTGCGCCACCCTCGCTGGTGAGGATACCCTTGGCAGCAAGCATCCCATGAACGTCATCTGGTTTTGTGAAAGGTCTAACCATGATGGTGGCTTCACCAAATTCTTTAGTTCTGTGTTCCGCGGTATCGGCATCAAAATAAACCTGTCCTACAGCGGCACCCGGTGAAGCATTCACGCCAGATGCGTAATACCGTCCTTCGTTTTTGGCCTTTTTCTTATCTTCAGCTGAGAATTGGGGATGGAGAAGCGTATCCACATCCGCTGAAGTAACACGCATCACGGCTTCTTCGCGTGAGATCAAGCCTTCATTTGCCAAATCGATGGCGATTTTTACATTTGCCAACGCAGTGCGCTTGCCATTTCGGCACTGCAGCATCCAAAGTTTTCCGTGTTCAACCGTAAACTCCACATCCTGCATATCACGGTAATGAAGCTCAAGCTTTTTCACAATTTCAAGGAATTGCTGATTGGCTTCCGGCAAATCTTTGCCAAGGTGCTCAATTTTTTCAGTGTTGCGAATTCCGGCAACCACGTCTTCACCCTGGGCGTTTAAGAGGTAATCACCATACATCTTATTCTCTCCGGTAGCTGGATCACGTGTAAATGCTACACCGGTACCGGAATCCTCACCCATGTTGCCGAAGACCATCGTCTGAATGACGACTGCAGTGCCCAGATCATCGGGAATATTTGTTGCGCGGCGATAGTCTACTGCCCGCTTGCCATTCCATGATTTGAAGACCGCTTCTGTCGCAAGTTTCAACTGTTCAAGTGTATCTTGCGGGAATTCAAACCCTTTCTTCTCGAGACTCACCTTCTTATAAACTACGATCATTCCGAGTAAGTCGGTTGAGGTCATCTC
>JAGOVY010000043.1 GCA_018060515.1 Anaerolineaceae bacterium
GGCAGTAAAATCTTCCGGGGATTCAGTTACACAGTTTTTATTTGAATTATTCAAAGAATCTCTCCCTGAATAAAGAGAGCGCCAACCACCCTACACAGGGGAGTTCGCGGTCACGTTATTCGCTGAAATGATAGCGCCTGTTTTTAATCCTGCACCTGTCAGAATCGCCACAACCGGTTCCTGCATCTCAATTTTATCATTGAGAAGCGGAATCAGGGACAAACAGGCAGTTGGTTCACAAAAAATGCCTGCTCTGGCTGTCATTGAATACACTGAGAAAATCTGATCCTCGCGGGCGCTTTGCATTTCGCCATAGCCTGCATACATACGCCTGAGGATCTGACTTCCCCGAACCGGCTTGGACACGCTGGCACCTTCAGCAAGGCTCTCTTTCGGTTGAATGTCTTCAAAATCATCCAAATGGTTTGTATAAGCAAGCACCAGCGGAGCGCAACTTTCAGATTGAACTCCAATAAAGTATGGCAGTCGCGAAATTGCGCCGCTGTCGCGCAATGCTGTAAAGCCAAGCATGATGCCATACAAAAGTCCGCCATGCCCAACCGGCGCAATCAGAGTGCCAGGCACGCCTCCAAGCTGCTGGTACAGCTCATAAGCGATGGTGGCAATACCGGGTAAGCCAAACGGCATGTAAGCGTGGCTGGCATATACTCTGCCTTCAAAAGCTTCTCGTAATACGGCCTCTGCAGCTCTTGCGCGCTCTCCGGCAATACGGTGGACTTTGGCGCCATACATTTCAATCTGCCAGCGCTTCGGCCCCGATGCGCTTTCAGGAATATACACAGACAGCGGCAAGTTTGCGCGCGCGCAATAAGCTGCCAGCGATGCACCCGCATTGCCAGAAGAATCCTCTACCACCGTTCTGACTCCCCTGCCAAGCAGGAAACTGGTTAATACGGCAGATCCTCGATCCTTATAAGATCCAGTGGGGTTCTGCCCTTCCATCTTCAGGAATACCTGCTTGCCGTTAATCCGCCAGTCCAATAAGGGAGTATTCCCTTCGCCCAATGTTATCCACCGGCTATCCTTTTCCAACCCGAACAATTGATGATACACAAAAATACCCGGCTGCCTGTCAGACAATTTTGGCTCAGCATAAACTGGAAAATACGCATAATCATATACGCCACCACAACTACAATTGAATGGCGCTCCCGATGCTGGATATTCTATGCCGCAGCGCGTGCAAGTTACTTTAGGTTCACGCTTGTGAGTTTCGTTTTCGTTCATATCGTTGGTTCGATTATAGCGTATACCAATTAAATCCCGATAATTTCGCGCGATCTGCTATAATTGCCAACGTGGATTTTCAAATTGCTGGACACCAAACAGATGGTTATAAAATTTATACTGAGGTCTACTCCGGACCTCTTGATCTTCTATTACAGCTCATAGAAAAAGCTGAGTTGGATATTACACGGCTTTCACTGGCACAGGTAACCGACCAATACCTCGAATACATGCACCACCTCGAATCTCAGGACCCGGCAGAAGTCTCGGCATTTTTGGTCATCGCAGCCAGATTAGTGCAAATCAAATCAGCAGCTCTGCTGCCGCGCTCTCCCATCCCAAGCCTGCAGCCTGAGGAAGATCCTGGTGAAGCGCTCGCCAGACAGCTAATTCTTTATAAAAAATTCAAAGACCTGTCAAAATTTCTCGAAATGCGTGAAGAAGCCGGCTTGCGCACCTATCTACGGGTGGATCCAAACGCTGCAGTTCAGGTTCCGTCCAGGCTGGATTTGAGTGAGTTGACACTTGAAGCGCTGCTCCAAGCCGCCAGCGAAATATTTGGCAATGCCAATAACCTTCCTCCCTTAAGCGAAGTCGTTGCATCTCCGCGTTTCACCATCCGGCAGAAAATCTCTGTAATTCTCGAGGTTTTACGATCAGCAGGTAATACTACTTTTAACCGAGTATTGCCCAGTCAAGGGAACCGCCTCGAAGTCGTCGTTACTTTTTTGGCATTGCTCGAGTTGGTAAAAAGACACCTGGTGGGGGTTGAACAAAGCGAGCTTTTTGGTGAAATACAGCTTGCATCCGAGGGCGAGCTGATTATGCTTGATGATCAAGAGCTGGAGTTCGGCGAATAGCCTGCTTCCTAAGTCTGCATCACCTCGCTGCTGATTTCATCCAACAGCGCGATTTCATCAGGTTGAAGTTCCCAGCCCAAGGCGCCTAAATTCTGGGCTGCCTGATTGGCATTTTTTACGCCTGGAATCGGAATTGTACCTTTTTGAATGCACCAATTGAGTGCAACCTGACCGGCCGTTTTGCCTTCATTATCATTCCCAATCCGGATTAATCCTTTGAGCAAAGGTTGAATTTTCTTCAGTAAGTCGCGATTATAATGCGCCAGCCTGGTACCCTTAGGCGGATTTTCAGGGGTATATTTTCCGGTTAATATCCCCATCGCCATAGGGCTATACGCGATAATCTTAATCTCCTCAGCATCACAATACTCTCTCAACCCGTTCGTTTCGATCTTTCGGTCGAGTAAATGATACTCAACTTGATTTGATGTCAGAGAATACCCTCGTAATTTAAGGGTTTCATTGGCAAGCTGGGTTTGTTCAAGACTGTAATTAGACACGCCAATTGCACCGATTAATCCGGCATCCATCAGATCAGCCATACGGTTCATCCAGGTGTCCACTTTAACTGGCGGCAGAGGCCAATGCATTTGATATAGTGGAAGCTTGGTCATCTTTAATCTACGCAGGCTATTTTGCAGGGCATAGCGCAAAGACCCTTTCCAAACACGCCACGGAAACGGCATCATCTTCGAAGCGATCAAGAAATCGCCGTTTTCCTGCTCGAGCAAATCGCCAAGCATTGACTCTGATTTTCCTTGCCCATAAACTTCTGCCGTATCAAAGAACTTTACTCCCCCAGCAACACATTCTTTAAATGCCTGTCCGATTTCATTACTCGCATATCCATTGCCATACCCCCAAACCAATTTGTCCCCCCAGGCCCATGTACCAATTCCAAATTTAATGTCAGAGAGGAGATTCATATCGTTTTTCTTTCCATCATTTAATCAGGGAGATAATGTAAGTATTATACCCAGATAATCAGCGTTATGACATTTGGGATATAATTTTCAGTACACAACCAATGACCCATGAGACTGCCACACAATCGGAGTTTATTCGCAATTCCTGTTTAAAGGCCCTGTTTCATTGTGTTAAGGCTGGCTACGAATAACAAGGTCGGAAAAATTAGTTTGCCGAATTAATAACCTACAATGATAAGAAAAGGCAGCAACGATTGAGTAACCATGAGTGAAGACGTCACCCCCATCCGTCAACAATATTTGGATATCAAGAAACAGTATCCTGATGCGATTCTATTCTTTCGCTTGGGTGATTTTTACGAGACCTTCGATGAAGATGCGAAAACCACCTCGCTCGAGCTTGACATCGTTCTCACTTCACGCAATGTCGCCAAAGGGCAGCGCATCCCAATGGCTGGCATCCCCTACCACGCAGCTGAAAATTACCTCGCCAGGCTGATCGATAAAGGTTACCACGTAGCAATATGCGAACAAGTCGGCAGTCAACCCGCCAAAGGTATTTTTCCGCGAGAGGTGGTTCGGGTTGTAACCCCAGGCACCGTTCTTGAACCTGGTTTGCTGAAGAGCAGTGAAAATAACTATCTCGCAGCGGCATTCATCGCAGACAACCGCATAAGCGTTGCTTTTGTAGATATCACCACTGGCGAGTTCGCCGCTACTGAAATTGATTCGACTGATCCTCTTTCCAGCCTCAAAACAGAATTGGCTAGATTAAGCCCTGCAGAAGTACTTTTCCCTGAATCCATGAAAATGCACGACAACTTTTCTTTTCACCTCTCCACACTGCCAGACTGGCGCTTTGAACACAGTCGTTGTTATGAAACGCTCAAACGAACTTTCAACGTTTCAACCCTCGAGGGTTTTGGCTTGGAGAACATGCCTCTCGCCATTCGCGCCTGCGGCGCAATTCTGCAATATCTTGAGCAAACCCAGCCAACTGCGATTTCAACTCTACAGGCTATTTCAACCTATAGCACAAGTGAATTTATGGTCTTAGACGTCTCAACTCGCCGCAACCTTGAACTCAGCGAGACGATTCGCCGCAGAGATGTTGAGGGCTCATTATTGTCAATTCTCGATAAAACCATGTCTCCCATGGGCAATCGTTGTATGCGTCAATGGGTGGGCAAACCGCTTTTGGATATTGCTAGAATCAACGCACGACTTGACATCGTAAATTCATTTTTCCAAAATCCCCTGCTCAGGGCTGAATTCCGTGCGCGGCTCCATCACATCGGCGATTTTGAGCGGCTGGCAAACCGCCTGGCAGGCAGCGTGGCATTGCCGCGCGATTTAAGCGGAATTCGAGCGATTTTGCAGAAACTGCCCGAAATTAAGGCAACTCTTTCTGAACATGAACTGAATTTGGAAGCAAAGCTGGCTCATTTTTCTCTTTGTACAGATGCGCTTAATCTTTTAGAAACAGCCATTGCTGAAGATCCTCCTGCCACAATGCAAAACACCGGGGTGATTAAACCTGGCTATTCCGTCGAACTCGACAACGTGATTGAGATGTCTCGGCATGCCAGAGAGTGGATTTCTAACCTTGAAGCTGTTGAACGCGAACGCACTGGCATCAAAACCCTTAAAGTGGGTTACAACAAAGTTTTTGGCTATTATCTTGAGGTCACGCACAGCAACACACCGCAGGTTCCTGCTGAGTATATCCGCAAGCAAACCCTGGTTAATGCTGAACGCTACATAACCCCTGAGATGAAAGAATATGAATCGTTGGTTTTAAATGCCGAAGAACGGATTCGAGAAATCGAAAACCGCCTATTTAAAGAACTTTGCGCAGCGCTGACTCCTTCTCTACAGCCAATGCTCAATACCTCCCGCTTATTAGGAGAAATGGATGCTCATGCCAGCCTGGCAGAAGTGGCAGCAACTCACGCTTACACCCGCCCAATTCTTGTAGAAGACGCCACACTGGAAATTGTGGATGGCAGGCACCCAGTGGTGGAAACCTCGCTGCACGGAGAGCGCTTTGTGCCCAATGATGCTGTCCTTGAAGATGGCGAGATTATCCGCGTCATCACAGGGCCGAACATGAGCGGTAAGTCTACCTTCCTGCGGCAGGTTGCCTTAATTGTATTGATGGCGCAAATTGGCTCTTATGTACCGGCTGCAAAAGCCACAATTGGTATCGTTGACCGTATATTTACCCGCATCGGCGCCCAAGATGAGATTCACGCCGGTCAATCTACTTTTATGGTAGAGATGATTGAAACTGCCAATATTCTTAATCACGCCACTAATCGCAGCCTTCTCATCTTGGATGAAATCGGCAGAGGTACCTCGACCTATGACGGTCTTTCAATCGCATGGTCTGTGATTGAGTACATCCATAATCACCCACGCTTGAGAGCTCGCACATTTTTCGCCACCCATTACCACGAATTAACCAGCCTGCCCAATCTCCTGCCTGGAATTAGAAATTACAATGTAGCAGTGGCAGAAAATGGCACGCAGGTGATATTTCTACACAAGATTGTCGCCGGCGGTGCAGACCGTTCATATGGAATTCATGTTGCTCAACTGGCCGGCATTCCCCGTCCGGTAATTTCTCGCGCCAGTGAAATTCTCAAGCAATTGGAGTCTTCTTCCGGTTCGGCCATCAAGGTTGAAGCCGCTCCTGCAGCGCAATTGACTCTGTTTCCTGAAACCAACCCATTGTTGGATGAACTAAAAGCGATCGACCTGAACTCATTGCCGCCGATTGAGGCTTTAAATATCCTTTACGATTGGCGCATGCGTTATTTTTCCTCGGAATAGTGGTTTTCTGTATTAATTAATCACCACACTCGAGAACCGCGCAAGAAATCGCTGCCCATCATCCAGTTTTTTCCGGCTGGCTTCACTTCCAACAAGGCAAGTTTTCCATTGGCAGTATTCACACACGGAAACCCATCAGCAATCTCACGCACACCGGGGGTTCCGCTGCCAGGTATGACTTTTGCCCGTCGAACTTTCAGAATTTCACCATTCAATAACATGTATGCCCCTGGCCACTCATTAAAAGCGCGCACCTTTCTCTCCAATGAGTCTGCTGAATCCATAAAATTCAGTAAGCCGTCATCTTTATTGATGACCGGGGCATATGTGGCATTCTCATCACGCTGAGGGGATGGAATAATTGCCCCAGAAAGATAACCCGCCAAGGCTTGGGGTAATAAGCGCCTGCCTACCTGTGCCAGCTTATGCGTTAACGATGTTGTGGTTTCATCAGATTTAATGGCTGTATATTCCAGCAGTAAAATCGGGCCAGTATCAATGCCTTCATCCATCTTCATTATGCTGATACCCGTCTGGGCATCTCCATGCAAAATTGCTGCCTGGATCGGAGCAGCACCTCGCCAGCGTGGCAAATAAGACGCATGCACATTAATGCAACCGAAGGGAGTAAGGTTGAGAATATTCGGGCGAAGAATCTTACCAAAGGCTGCCACTACAATAAAATCAGCCCCCCAAGAAACCAACTGATCCTGTACACCAGGGTCCTTCATCTTGTGCGGTTGAATTACCTCCAAGCCTAATTCCAGCGCCAAATCCTTTACCGCAGGTGCAGTAATTCGTTTACCGCGGCCGGCAGGTTTATCGGGCTGTGTTACCACGCCGCAAACCTCATAATGCTTTGCCAATTCACGTAGAATTTCAGCGGCAAATCCAGGTGAACCCATGAAAATTGCTTTATGCATAATACTCAAGATTTTAGCATAACCCGCGGTTTAATGTCGCAGCCAGCTAAAGTAGTATAGAATAGAGCCATGGCAGATGATGAGAAGATCAAAAACGAATTGGAGAAGGCTCGGTCTTCCCGCGATAAGGGAAATGAGGGTATGGCTCGTGTATGTGCCCGGCGCGCGGCTGGTATTGCAGTGCGGGAATACCTGCAGAGCAAGAATATCGATCCACCGGCGTTAAACAACTTCGAAATTCTTGTAGACAGTACTGTGAGGTCCTCCCTGCCGATTGAAATAACTGACCATTTGAATCACCTCACGATGAGGGTTGATGAAAATTACAACCTGCCGCCTGAAATAGACCTCATTTACGATGCGGAAATGGTCATCCAATTATTGTTAAAGGAGAGCTAACTTAACATGGAAGAAAAAAAGAATATCGTAATGTATGGCACTACCTGGTGCAGCATGACAAAACGGGCGAGAAAAGTTTTCGAAGAAGCAAGAATTGAGTATGAGTGGATTGATATTGACAAAGACGAAACCGCAGCAAAGTTCGTTGAAAGTGTGGCTAACGGTTATCGTAGTGTACCCACCATTGTCTATTTAGATGGATCGATAATGGTTGAACCTTCTTCTCACCAAATAAAAGAAAAACTTGGCGTGTAGCTCCTATTTGAGTCGTTTTCTCAGCATCCAAAAAATAAGAGCGCCAGTAAACATCCCAATACCCATCACCAGCAAGCCTGCTTTTCTGTGGCTTGTTTCTATCAACACTGCGGGGGCTTGCTCCAATTTTAAACGCAAAGCATCCACAAAAACTGGATCAGGTGTAACGGGTTCCAGAAAATTTGCAAGTTTCTGTTCGATAAGCCAGATACTGTTATTGATGCCAGTGTTTTCTAAATGATGTTCCATTCTATTTCCCTTGTCGCCTACGATCAGTTTCATCAAAACTGCCGCCTTTATTAATCTCTTCGCGCAACGAAATCAAGGATCGATGATACAGGCTCTTAATTGCACCTTCTGTTTTTCCCATAATTTGAGCAATTTGATTGTTTGAAAGATCTTCAAGATACTTCAACAAGAGTAATTGCTGCCTGTCTGCTGGAAGTCTCCGTATCGCGCGTAATAACATTTCTTTCTCCTGATTCAATTCCAGTGTTTTTTCAGGAGAGTCGCCTTGCTGAGGTAAATCGAAGTGCTCATCTAAAGAAACTTCGTGCCGCCGAAGCGTATCTCGATACCAATTGGCTGTGAGATTGTGAGCAATGCGATAGAGCCAAGCGTTGAAAGGAACCCCTCGATCAACATATTTATCAATGCGACCAAAAGCCCGATGGAAGACTCTGGCGGTCAAATCTTCTGCGTCTGCTTCTGAACCAATACGATAGTAAATATAGTTGTAAATCCGTTTCACATGCTGTTCGTATAAATAACTGAACGCTGCTGCATCTCCCGCCGCAGCCAGTTTGACAGCATTGGATTCATTGATCTGCATTTCAACGGCGTTAACTTTTTCTTTCACTTAATTAACCCTGTTTTTTCTAATTAGGTTCATCTTGATTTCATTTTACTTCAATTGCCCGCTTGACAGCAGCAAATGCATTCAAAATTCCTGCTCCTGCTTCATTCTCAACACCACCGCAATCCCCAAGTGTGCCAGTGTAGGGTTGAGCGCTTTCGCTGAGGATTTGATTGGTGGCGGGAATGTCACCAATCAGGTTGGGGTTGGCTGACCACATCAATGCGACGACGCCTGTTACATGCGGGGCGGCCAATGAGGTGCCGCTGCTGGTGGTGTAGGTTCCGCCAGGCGCAGCAACCAACACAAAATCACCAGGCGCAAGTAAATCGGGTTTCACGCGTCCACTCCCATCAACAATAACTGGTCCTTTACTGGAGAACATCGAAAGCTCTTTCGCCTCGTCCACCGATCCAACTGTAAAAACGTTGGCGTAGATAGACAATGGAACATTGATTGAAGAACAACCTGAATACCCGGTGTTGCCTGCTGCAACCGACATAAAAATGCCGGCAGATTCCATTACATTCACTGCAGGTTCGAACACAGCGGTATCACAGCCCTCGACACGCGGGCAGCCCCACGAGTTATTCACGATCATTGCGCCTGCTTCAGGTTTACCATGGACAAACGGGTCGCCGCCTTGTGCATACGGGGCAAACATGAATTGCATACAATCGAGGTAAAAAGCCGGGTTGCCCACATTGCGCGCCAGGTTCACGCAACCAATCCATTCTGCCTCTGGTGCGATCCCTAACGTCATACCAGTGATCAGGCTGGTAGTAGCGGTGCCATGACCGTTAAGGTCGGTGGGAGAAACCGTATGGTTCCATGGATCAAACCAGTTATAGTCATTGCTGCCGCCAAAACCGCGATATGATTCTTGAACTTCAGGATGGCTGCCTTCTACCCCTGAATCTGTTTGCCCAATGACAATCCCTGCACCGCTGACATCGAAATTTTGACGCACCTCATCCAGATTAATCATCTTCATATTCCAAGTCATATCCTCAGGCGCCGCACTGATTTCTCCAGGTTGTGGTTGTAATGGCTGTGGCAACGGGCGCAAGCGCGGGCTTTCCAACACACGGTTCACCCCTTCTGCCTTAGCCAGAAGACCCTCCAAAGGCCAATCAAGATTCACTTCAAGCCCATTTACAAGGTAATATGGCGTATAGTTCACTTTCCATTTCTCGAGTGTGGTTCTTAATCCCTGTTGAGATACTTCCGCCTTTTGTGTAAGCGATTGGTAGAGAGCTTCGCGCCTCTCCATTGGAACAGGCAAATCATTAACCTGCATCGTGTTTACTTGATCGTCCAGCACCACAAAAACACGGTCGCCAAAAAAGCCTGGCTGCCCGGCTAAGAAATAAAGACCTAAACATTCAACCACCCCAATGACCACAAGGATGAGGTTAACACGTGGGTTGAGGTTCGCGCGTTCAGCATGTTTATGTAGAAAGAAAATCACGACAGCAATCGCGAGCAGGTAGACCAATGTATTCCAGCCGGCGCGGTTTGACCAGAAGAAAACTTCACCTCCGGAGGTCGCCAGGCCTAAAGCCAGCTCATCTGCATCAAAGAAAGCCAGTGGCATAAATAATAATGCCGCTGAGAGAAGACCTACCGCATATTTCCCATGATTGTCTCGATTACGCGCTGCCCCAGCCAGTGCTGCAATTAACCATCCCGCTGCTGGTATCGAGAGAACCAAGAGTATCTGCGTGAAATTGTGGCTGAGCCCGCCAACCATGATGAATAGAAAAACGGTAAATACAAAACCATCAAACAGGTACTCTTTCCTTGTATAAACTGAACCCGCTTCCCTTGTGTAATCAAGATATTCAGGGATGACGGTTTGCATGACGAAAAAGCCGAATGAAGCTGCGAATATGAAGGTGAATAAAACATCCATGATTGAACCAAGCGCTCCCCACAAAATCCAGGGTGTTGCCAGTGCGGTGGAAATCAATACGGTTGCGCCGATAAGCGTTGGTTTGGGCAGGTTTTTTGTTGAGGAAAAGCGGTTTTTTCGTAGCAATGCAATCACGCCGATAGTTAACAGTAATGCCGCTGAGAGCAATAACGATGTTTGGTTTTGCGCCGTCAAAAAAAGCAGCTTTGCCGGACCAGATAAGAGGACAAAGCCGGATGCAATTGCCCACATTCGCAGTACCAGGCGAATTCGAGGGGTATTGATCGTGAAGTAAAGTGCCATGATAGGAAAGAAGAGAAAAATGCCACTCAACAGGTTTACCAGCCAACGTCCATCAGTTAACCCGAAATCAGAGTCAAACATGGTTTGTTCGATTGACCAACGTAAAAACAAACTCACCCCTGTAGCGGCAATAATCCAAAGTACAAGAAAGAAAAGCAAAGCAACTGTGCCTAAGCCTTTCGCCTCACTTAATCGATAGCTCTCTGGTTTCACTTCTAAATCAGGTTTCTTCATATTTGGCTCACTTCATTGGTTTACGTTATAGTGAGTCATTATAAAGGACAATTCGTGATAATTCCGCCAAGTTCATGCAAGGCCTGAAAATGATAGTCCTAAAGGCAACACAAAATTCTGCTGCTAAATAAGCTGTTTCTACCAATCTCTTTTTGTGTTTCGGATTATGCTTGACCCGAGATAAAGTTAAGACTACAATAATCTTGTCAAAGTAGTTCCAAAATGGACCCTGATTCAATTCTAAAATGGTCTGGTTGCTGAGAAACGAATGACTCAAAATCTTACACAGAAAATCACCCTCAGATGGTCAATTCAACATCATCTGTCGGTGTTTTTTATTACATGGTGTTAACAAGGAGAATACAGAATGCCCGATTTTCTCGTTCATGGTTCACTGTCTCAAGTTGATACAGCGGTTTATGATCTGATAAATTATGAAAAAGAACGACAATCCCGAAAACTGATTCTTATTCCCTCAGAAAGCACTGCCCCTGCTGCAGTGAGAGAATCCCTCGCTTCGGTTTTCCAAAATATTTATGCCGAAGGTTATCCAGATGAAGATACCCGCTGGATGCATGAGCCAGAAATCCTTGATTATGCCAAACAGCTCACAAACTATCGGCGAAATGCCGATCCGCGGTATTATAAGGGCGTCGAATACGTCAATATTGTCGAAGCACTGGCACGCCGGCGTTGCGCTGAAGCATTTGCCACCGAAAGTATCAGCGCAGACCAGATTTTTGTAAATGTCCAGGCTTTGTCTGGCGCGCCAGCGAACAATGCCGTTTACACAGCCATCATCAACCCGGGGGATTCTATCCTGGGTCTAAATTTACTGCATGGCGGTCACCTTACCCACGGCTCATCGGTAAATCGTTCCGGGAAGCTCTATAAGGTCACGCATTATAATGTTGACCCGGTTACAGAAAAGATAGATTATGACAGGCTTGAAGCAATCGCGAGAGAATCTCAGCCTAAAGTAATCATCTGCGGTTACTCTTCTTACCCTTGGGTTCCCGATTGGGCGCGCTTCCGTGAGATTGCTGACGCTGTTGGTGCGTATTTGCTCGCAGATGTGTCGCACATCGCCGGACTGATCGCCGGTAAAGCCATTCCAAGTCCTGTTGGTTACGCGCATATTATCACCTTCACAACTCATAAAACGCTTTGTGGTCCTCGCGGAGCCTGTATCCTCACGACGGATTCCGCTTTGGCGAAGAAAATTGACAAAGCCGTCTTCCCCGGTGAACAAGGTGGACCGCATGTTCATGTTTTTGCCTCACTCGCCACTACCTTTAAAATCGCTGCAACAGATGAGTTTCACCAGCTCCAAAATCAGATTATCAAAAATTCACAGACGCTTACCCGGCAGCTTCAGGAGCGGGGATTACGCATCTCATTTGGCGGCACCAATACCCACCTTGGCAATGTGGATTGCAAAACGATCGTCGGACCGGATGGAACCACCCTTTCCGGAGATATGGCCGCCCGCATCCTCGATATTGCCGGGATTACTCTGAACCGAAACACCATCCCTGGCGACAAAACTGCCTTAAACGCAAGCGGCATCCGCTATGGCACCCCGTGGATGACCCAGCGCGGATTGAATGAGAAAGACATGGTGACGGTAGGCAACATCATCGCCGACATTCTTCAGGCTATTACTCCTTATACGATTGAAAAACGAAAAGGACCATCTTCCCATGCAAAGATCGATTTTAAGGTCCTCGAAGATGCAAAAATGAAAGTTCGGGATTTATGCGCTGCTGCTGGCACAGATGTAGAGGTTGGCAAGAGTGGTTACCCCCACTATTACTATTTGGATGATCAACCACAATCCAATGAGGCGCTGATTTCCCTCGACCTGACTGGCAAGCGCATTCGCCATTTTGTCAACTACTGCTTTAGCTCAGATACTGAAGCATTGCTCCCGGGACAATCGCAGGCGACTTCACTCGCAACTCCGCTTAAGAAAGTCGAAGGATCTCTCACCTGTATCAGCCAGAGTCAATACAGATTTACGATGAAATCAGAGGATTTTGGCCTGGCAGCCACCTTTTTACGAGCGCTTTCAGATGGTTATATCGCATTCGGCGATGACCTCCCGGCGCGCATCCCGGGTCCGATCATCATTGCAGAGACCTTGGAAGCTGCCGGCAAACCCGCTCACGGGTCTCCGGTCAATTCGGAAAAAGCCTGGTATATCGGCAAAGCTGAATCCACCGGCAAGCCCCTTTCAGAATTTATATGGCAAGAAACAGAATCTGAAGCGCTCTTGCGTACTCCCATTTACGAAGAACACAAAAAACTCGGTGCCAAACTAATCCCATTTGCCGGTTGGGAAATGCCTGTTTGGTACTCATCGGTCGTCGAAGAACACGTTGCCTGCCGCAGTACCGCCGGCCTTTTCGATGTCACCCATATGGGCGTCTTCCAGGCAGAAGGACCGTTCGCCGCACTATTCTTGGATAGTGTCTGCGGCAACGATATCGGCGCGTTGGATGTGGGAGAGTCTTGCTACACGCATTTTCTTGATCTTGACGCAAACGTCATCGACGATTTACTGGTCTATCGCCGCGATCTCGAGAAATATCTGGTCGTGGTAAATGCATCTAATGACGCGAAAGATTGGGCCTGGCTGAATGCGGTGAAATCAGGAACCGTCATGGTTGATCGCAGTGCTCCCTGGGTAAAAGCCTTTGGCACTGGGGTAACTTTGCGCAACCTGCGTGATCCTCGCGAAGGTAAAGAGATGCGCGTCGACATTGCTCTGCAAGGGCCGAAATCACGCGACATTCTACTGACATTGGGATGCGACAGCCAGACTGCCAGGAAGATTAAAGCGCTCAAACGCACCGAATTATGTGAAGCAACCATCGGCAACTATGATCTGATAGTTTCACGTACGGGTTATACCGGTGAAAAAATGGCATTTGAACTTTTCGTTCACCCTGAAAAAGCTGCCGACTTATGGCATGATTTGCTTAAACACGGAGAACCTTTTGGAATAAAACCATGCGGTTTGGGCGCTCGTGACTCACTGCGTACTGAAGCCGGATTGCCCTTATATGGGCATGAAATGGCCGGAGAACGCAACCTAAAGGTTGCGGAGGCCGGTTTTGGCACCTATGTTAAAACCTATAAACCATGGTTTATTGGGAGAAGCTCCTTCATTAACAATGAATTAACTCGCAATAGCGTTGTCGTTCGATTCCAATTCCCCATAAAAGGTGTGCGTATGGCACATTACGCCGACCCTGTGCTCGATGAAAAAGGGAAAGTAATCGGTTTTGTAACCAGTTGTGCCATTGATAAAGATGGTCTTCTCACAGGGCAGGCTTCCATCGATACCCGGTATGCTGCTGAAGGAACGATTATCTACATTTATCAAAGTGCAGCGAAACAAGCTGGGAAAGCCCCAAATGATCTGAAAATTGGAGATCGTGTGACGCTACCCACTGCAGCAAATGTTGTCAGCCGATTTGCCAAATTGTAGGAATCAACCAAAAGTCACAGAAAGGAGAATCATTTAATAATATGCAAACACCCTGGGAACACCGGTACTCGCAACGCACCCAACGAATGAAAGCCTCCGCAATTCGTGAACTACTGAAAGTTGCAGAACAACCCGAAATGATTTCGTTTGGAGGTGGTTTTCCAGCACCTGATGTTTTTCCAATTAAGGAATTTGAAAAAGCCTGCTCCTATGTACTTCAACACAAAGGCGCAGAAGCACTTCAATACGGCGGTACGGATGGCTATGTTCCCTTACGCGAGATGATAGGAAGACATTCCAACCGTGTGGGGATCAATGTAAATATTGAGAATATCCTTATTACCACCGGTTCACAACAAGCGCTTGATCTGTTAGGGAAGATCTTCATTAACCGCGGCGACCGGATCCTCGTCGAATCCCCTACTTATCTCGGTGCGCTTCAGGCGTGGAACGCATATGGCGCAGAGTACGTCCCAGTACCATTAGATGAACACGGCATGATTACCGACAAATTAGAAGAAGCGCTTAGAACCGGGCCAAAATTCATCTATGTGCTGCCAAACTTCCAGAACCCAACCGGTACCACGCTCGCTTTGGAACGCAGATATAAATTGATTGAACTGGCTGACCGCTACGGCGTACCCATTATTGAAGATGACCCGTACGGCCAATTACGCTATGAGGGTGAGCCATTGCCTGCTGTTGAGTTAATCGATTCGAAAATGCGCAAGGATAATGGAACTTATACCGGCAATGTCATCTATCTCAGCACTTTCTCAAAAATCCTCTCGCCTGGGTTGCGGTTGGCGTGGGTTGTGGCACCACAAGGTGTGATCAGGAAACTCTCGCTTGCCAAGCAAGGCTGCGATCTTAATACCTCATCGTTTAACCAAATTGTCGCCCATGAAGTCGGTCAACATGGTTTTCTTGATCGGCATGTTCAGCTTATCCAGAAGGTATACCACGAACGCCGCGACACAATGCTGGATGCCTTGAGTGAACATATGCCGAATGAAGTTCACTGGACACGTCCGCAGGGAGGACTTTTCCTCTGGCTTACACTTCCCGAGCAAATCAATACCACTGAGATGCTTTCAGAAGCAATTGCCGAAAAAGTAGCCTACGTTCCGGGAGAATTCTTCTTTGTCGATGGCAGTGGGCAAAACACCATGCGATTAAACTTCTCCTTCAGCAACCCTGAAAAAATCAATGATGGGATAGCCCGATTGGGACGGGCAATTAAAAATAAGCTGGTTTGATAAATAAACAAAAGTGGAAAATGTAATAAGGTGGGTTCAGTTCAGTTGCTGAACCCACTTTCTTATTCCCATAATTTGAAATCTTTTAATATTGAACCGCCAAGGAATTCGAGCAGCAACGAGTTGTCAGGGATCATCCCGGTGTCAATCGGCAAGAACCATTCCAGAAAAGCCAATAATCGTTTGGCTTCAACATACTCTTTCCTGCCATATGGAACCTGCCGCAAAAGCGGCTCTGCAGAGTGGCGCAGGGCTGAAAGCTCATAAACCAGCGCTGAGTTGAAAAGCTTATCCGCGTATTCCTGGAATGGAAAAATATATTCTTTCTCGCCGCGTTGAACAGATTCCCAGCGTGAGATCGTATCCTGTGCTGAGTAGCCTCTCTCTCGGGCATCACGCACAATGCGCCGTAACAAACGTGTATCAGTAGTGGAGATGCGGTTATAGCGGTCGAGGTTGAGTTGAGT
>JAGOVY010000044.1 GCA_018060515.1 Anaerolineaceae bacterium
GCTTTTACCCGCCGCCGCTTGTTTTTAGCGGGGCGGGTTACATTATACGCTCTTTGGTTTTCAACCCATGGTTATGAACGTTCGTTCATACAGGATTTGGGGGTTTGGGGGTTTGGGGGCAAAGCCCCCATAATGATTGCCCCCGTAGGGCGTGTGCGCGCACCCATATATCCCCCCAATTCCCCCCGCCCTTATAAACCTGCTTTGCGGGGTGTGGGGGGTTAGGGGGGTGGGTATGGGCGGGGGGTGGGGGGTAGGGGTGCGGGCTGGTGAGCATGCGGGCGGGGCGTTCTTTGCTCCCGCCGGCATGCGAACCTTACCATAATGGTAACGCGGGAAAGTGAGAATTGCCGGCTGTTACTGTAAAAGTGTACTTGCTTATACTTCTACAAATCGGCTTTCTCAGTTCCGACAGAATAACTTTTTTCGAAGTAATTCATATTAGCAAGCAAATATATTAGGTGTGGTAATGACCTCGCTTCGAACCTATCAAGTAGGCAGTATAAATGATAGTTTACCGTTCTGGGTGATATACCCAGGAACCCCGCGATCTGCTTTGAGTTATAACCCCGAGAAACAAGTAGGATACATGCGCCTTGGCGGGGCGTTATCTGTAAAGGTTTTCCTTTATTCCTTTGAAGTTCCTGACCCATTGATTCAAACCCCTTCTTTCACCATAAACAAGGATGAGTATATCAAGCGTGAGGAATTGAAGATCCACCTGGAGATGCCCATCTTTTGTCTTCGTCTGTTCAATCTCTCGCGTTAGGCGTTTCAACTTTCGATTGAATAAGTGTGGAATGATGATAACCATTTGATTTATTATACGCTTTGTTATAGTGGGCAGATGGATACAATGAGCTATAAAGGGAAAGTTACTAGGTGTAAGTATAACTTTGAAACGAGAACCGTATAACTTGCCTGATTGGAATATCTGGACTAGACCTATTTACTGCATACCTAATCTACTTGATCCTAATACCTAATAATAAAAAAAAACATAACCAGGCATGAAGAGAGTCACCTCTTCCTCACCGCAGACCAGGCACGCGCCCTCGCAGAAGCCCTGCTCACCGCCGCAGATAAGAGCGCCAAAGCCTGATACCGCATACACTGTTGCTGACTCCGCCGGCACCATGAAATTCATCTGACAGCCTTTAACGCCAGACTCTTTTCAATCTAACCAACCCGCCGGCCAGGCGCTGCCACAATTTCCAGACAATTCATACAGCATTTATCTTGTATGATACAATACCCGCAGGAGATACAAACCATGGCGCTCACCACCGGCATGCCCGCCCCCGACTTCACCCTGCCCTCTCAACTGGGCACAGACGTCACCCTCAGCAGTTTCCGCGGGAAAAACATAGTGCTTGTCTTTTTCCCCCTCGCCTGGACGCCCATATGAACTGAGCAAATCCCGCTCTACGAAGCCGAAATGGCTAGTTTCGCGGGATTGGACACCCAGGTTCTGGGGATCAGCGTAGACAGTGTGCCCTGCCTCACCGCATGGGCAAAAGACCTCGGCGGTATCAACTACCCGCTGCTTTCTGATTTCTGGCCGCACGGCGCAATTGCGCGCGCCTACGGCGTTTTGCGTAATGAAGGCACCAGCGAACGCGCCCTCTTTATCATCGATAAAAAAGGCATCATCCGCTACGTGGATGTGCACGAAATTGACCAGCAGCCTTCCAATGAAGTTCTACGCGCCTCCCTCCGCGCGATTGACCCCGAAGTGCGCCACCGCCCCGAACCCCAAGCGCCGGCACCAGTCCCACTTCCCCATGGCGGTATTGTCATGTATTGCACCAAATGGTGCCCCGACTGTAAAGACGCCCGCGCCTGGCTGGCAAAGCACAAGCTGCCCTACACTGAGGTCGATATCACCTATACTGCCGGCGCCGCGCAGCAGGTGGAGCGTTGGGCAAACGGCAACCGCACCACCCCCACCTTCGACATTGACGGCACCATCGTGGTCGATTTTGACCTGCCCCGCCTGCGCGAAGTGCTCCACATTTCAGAGGGTTAAACCCCACCCTCCACAACCTGCTCTCGCTCTTATTTCCCAGTATTCTCTCTCACTCTTAATTCCCGGAATCTGGTTTAAGCTTCCGGGAACCTGCACTAACCTCAGCCATGCACTCGCTCCTATTTCCCAGTATCTTCTCTCACTCTTAATTCCCAGAATCTGGTTTAAGCTTCCGGGAACCTGCCCTAAACCCAGCCATGCTCTCGCTCCTATTTCCCAGTACCTTCTCTCGCTCTTAATTCCCGGAATCTGGTTAAAGATTCCGGGAACCTTCACTATCCTCTGCCACCACTCCAACCTCTAAAAAACAAAAACCGAGATTCTACAACCAGAATCCCGGCACATAACCATTTTCTCCCCAGCATCAATCGCAGTTTACCCCGCCAATTCCGTCAGCATTTCCATCGTCAAATGCGTCAGGTCGGCTACCACCCTGTCGGCTTTCTGCAGCTTTTCCGCCGGGTTGGTCGTGCACACCGCCAGGCAGCGCATGCCCGCCCGTTTCGCCGCCTCCACACCCGCCACCGCATCCTCAATCACCAGGCATTCGGCTGGCTGCACTCCCAGCAGCTCCGCCGCACTTAAAAACACCGCCGGGTCCGGCTTGCCGGGTAAACTCGCCCCCGCAACCAAGGCTGAGAACCATTGACTTAACCCAAGCTCTGCAAGCAGAACATCAATATTCTCCTGCGGCGCGGAGGATCCCACCGCCTGCTTCAGCCCCATGCCGTCAAAACATTGCAGCCAATCCCTCACCCCTGGCAGCCCCACCACCCTGCCCCGTATGCCATCGCGGAAGTACTCCTCCTTGCGGTCGCTGAGCTGCCGGAATTCTTCCTCGGGCAATTCGCGCTTCAGCAGGGTTTTAAATATCCCGCGGTTATTCATGCCAAAAGTACGCGTAAAATCTTCCAGCGTAAACGGTTCGTCAAGCTCCGCGAACAGGCGTGCCCAGGCGCGGAAGTGCCCATCGAAGCTGTCAACAATCACTCCGTCCAGGTCCCACAACACTGCTTTCAGGGGTAAAGACTCAAGCATAGTCGCTATTATACCGCCTGTCCTTTTTACCAACTTATAAAACGGTGACAATTGGATTAATCATCACCTTCTAACTCCCCCACCGCGCCATCCGCAAACTCGCGCGACTGCTCCACATATTCCAGCGACTGGTGGCGGAAGTAGGTATTGTAAAGCGTAGCATAATGCCCGCCTCTTTCCAGCAGACCAACGTGATCACCCTCTTCTATGATTCCGCCATCCTGCATCACAATGATGCGATCCGCGGAACGCACGGTAGATAACCTATGCGCAATCAGAATGCTCGTCGAAGATTGTAAGATTAAGTCCAGCGCCTGCTGAATTTGCCACTCAGTAAACGGATCAATGCTCGCTGTGGCTTCATCCAGAATAAAGATCGCCGGCTGCTGCACCAGCACGCGCATCAGCGCCACCAACTGCCGCTGTCCCATCGAGAGCCGCCCGCCGCGCTCCCCCACCTGCGTCGCCAGCCCTTGCGGCAGAGTCTCCAGCCACTCTCCCTCACCGATGCGCCGCGCCAACGCCAAAATCTCATCCTCGCCAGCCTCGCGCCGCGCGTAACGGATGTTCTCCGCCACCGTTCCGGAAAACAGAAATGGCACCTGCGACACCACCCCCAACCGGCGATGATATTCCTCCAAATTGAAGCTGCGGATGTCCCGCCCATCTATGAGGATGCGCCCCTGCTGAAACTCGTAAAAACGCGCGATTAGCTTGGCCACCGAACTCTTGCCCGCGCCTGTATGCCCCACAACCGCCAGGTTTTCGCCTGGCTTTATCGTCAGGTCAAAGTCTCGCAGCACTTCTTCGCCCTCTTTGTAATGAAACGAGACCCTCTCGAAAACGATTTCACCTTTCAGCGCCGGCACCGGCTCAGACGCCGTTTGCACCACTGCGGTAGGCGTATCAATCAACGCGAACACTCGTTCAGCCGCTGAAAGCCCGTTCTGAATCGAAGTCCAGAAGGAGGTCAGGTTCATGATCGGGAAGAGAAACCGATCAAGGCTGAGGATGAACAGATACCACGCGCCAATCGTCACCACCCCCGCGATAACACTGTGTCCGCCAGCCAACACCATCACCGCAGTCGCAACCATCGCCAGGGCGTTCAGCGTCGGGAAGACCACCGCCAGCGTCAAACCACGCTTAACATTCACATCGTAAGAAGTTTCATTCGCGTCAAAAAACTCGCGGTAAATGCTGTTTTCCTGTCTGAAGTTCTTCGCCACCGCAATCCCGCTGACGGTTTCTTTGATGGTCGAATTAACCTGCGCCATGGCGCGCATCCCCTGACGGGTGACACGCCGCGCAATGGTGCGATAGGCCAACCCCAGCACAAACACAATCGGTACCAGCGCAAAGGCATACAGAGAAAGGCGCCACTGAATTGTCAGCAGAACCACCGCGAGGATCAGCGCTTCAATAAACATGCTCGCAACATCGGTAATCAGTGTGACCAGTTCACCGAAATCGCGCGTATCTGAAGTGATGCGCGAAACAATTTTGCCTGATGAAAACTCATCATAAAACGAAAGGTCGTGCTCCACCGAAGCGGCATAGGCATCGGTCGAAAGCTGCGCCACCACTTCCGCAATCGCCCTTGAGGTGAGACGCCGCAGCCCCCAGTTGAAGAACCAGATGGACAAACCGATGAGGGATACCGAGCCCGCTATAATCAGCGTGCTCGCCAGCGCCGGCACCCCTTCGAGCAAGTCAACACCCCGGCTCACAATCACCGGCAGCAGCGCCCCCGCGCCGGCCACCAGCAGTGTCAGTAATGAAATCAACATCAGGCGGCGCCATTGCGGTTTAAAATAACCAATAATCCGCTTTGCTAAATCGCTGTCTGTGTAAGTGCGGTCATATTTTTCCGCGCCGAGTGAATTGAAGAAGCCCATCGTTATCCAATGATCCAGTAGAGAAGTAAAATCCTGCTCATACGCTGCGCTTGTTGCCGCAGCGCTTTCATCTCGTTGCCTCGTTCCTGAACCTTATTCATTAAATATCCTCCGATACGCATCCGAACTGCGCAAGAGGTCTTCGTGGCTGCCGCTCGCCTCCAGCTTGCCGCCGCGAACCACCAAAATTAAATCTGCCCAGCGGATTTGCGAGAGGCGATGTGTGATAATAAACGTGGTACGACCGCGCGCCGCAGCATAAATGGCGCGCTGAATATGATCTTCGGTAGCTGAATCAATCGCGCTGGTGGAATCATCGAGGATTAAGATACGCGGGTCGGTGAGGAATGCCCGCGCCAGCGCCAACCGCTGCCGCTGCCCGCCCGAAAGCGTCACCCCGCGCTCGCCGATTACTGTGTCATATCCATCAGCAAAAGAGAGGATAAATTCATGCGCCTGGGCTGCCTTTGCCGCCGCTTCAATCTCTGCACGTGTCGCATCCTGTCTGCCAAAGGCAATATTATCGGCAATCGAGCGTGAGAAGAGAAAAATATCCTGTTCAATGATCGAAATGTTGCGCCTCAGGTTCTCAAGGTTCCAGTCGCGCACATCCACCCCATCCACCAGCACCTGCCCTTTACTGACGTCATACGTGCGGTTGATCAGGCGTGCCAGCGAGGTTTTTCCTGAGCCCGTCTGCCCAACGATCGCCACCGTCTGCCCGCGCTGCACCTTAAAGCTCACCCCCTCCAGCACCGACTCGCTGTTCTCGTAGCGAAAAGTAACATCCTTGAATTCCACCTCGCCCTTCAGCGCCTGAGCGTGCCCGCTCACATTCTGGTCAAGGTTATTTTCACGGTTCATCACCTCAAGAATGCGTTTTGCGCCTGCCAAACCAAGCGAGATACGGGAATAAGCCCACAGTGAGGAAAATGTGGGGAAGTCTAACATCAACAGCAGCCCAAAATAGCCGATCACACCGCCTAAATCCACCAGCCCCTGGCGGAAGAGCAGCATCACATGCAGCAGCCCGGCGCCCAGTGCAATACCGTAGAGCAAAAGCGGTAAAAAGCGCGCTTCTTTACGCCCCTGTTTGATCAGCGCCTGTTTGTAGCGTGTAATGTTCTGGTCAAAGATATCAATCTCGCCGGTTTCCTGCGCCGAGCCTTTTACAGTCTCAATTCCATCCAGCGATTCAGTCAACCGAATATTAAGCCCGCCAAAAGATTCTCGCACTTCTTCGGTGATGGGTGCCAGCCCTCTCATGTAGATGCGCAGCGCAATAAAATAAAGCACGATAAAAATCGCCGGCACGAGCATGAGCGAAACATGATACCGCGGCGCAGCAATCAGTGGGAAGATCAGGAACGAGAGACTGCCGATGACCATGTTCAAGCCAGGGCTGAAGAGGAAATTAACCTCGCGCACATCATTGGTGGCGCGCGCCATGGTATCCCCCACCGGCTGCAGGCTATGAAAAGTCATACTCTTCGAAAGCAAGTTGGCATAAAGCTCGCGCCTCACGTTGCGTTCAATGCGTTGGGCGCAATACTCAAAACCAAAGTTACGCATAAATTGCAGCACACCGCGCCCCAGCCCGATGGCAATAATGATAAAGAAAATGTTTAATAGCGCATCTGCATTAAATACCGGCGCGGCAACCACATTAAAAGCTTCGCCGATCTTTACCGTTGATATCGCCATCAAACCGGCATTGCCCAAGGCCCCGATGAGCGCAATCAAAATGACCGGCCACTGGCGCAGTCCGTGCGAAATCACCCAGCGAACTGGCGAGCTGCGGTTCGTCTGATACTGTGACGCAATGGTGAATTCGGCGGTCGTTGAGTGATCCATGCTGGATAGATAGTGTATCACGGAAAGGCCGTCTGTCTGGCTTTCACATCCGCAATTCTGCTTACCAAATCCTATGACTCGAACAGTTGGCTTCACATCCGGGAACTAATTTCCGAATCCCGGATTTTGCACGAATCGCGCCCCTCCACCCATCTGGTTTAGAGCAAGTTCCCAAAACCAGATTCCAAGACCTCAATCCTATAATCCGCGCTGAAGCGGCGGCGGAACATCAATCACCAGCGGCGGAGCTGCCGGTTTGAGCTGCCTGAAGGTCAGCGTCCAGGCGGTTGAGTTGAACACAGTCAACATACCGCTCAAAAAACTTAACGGCAGAAAAACAATCACAAAGAGAACCGGCAGGGCGATGGTCAGCGCGATGATCAGCGCAACAGGCGAAACTGTGAACAAAGACGCAATCAGGTAAGTAAGCAACCCGGGTACAGCCGCAATAATTACACCTGGAACCGCCAGCAGTATGTACACCGGAATCAACAAGATTGCTGCGAAAATAAACACAAATCCCACCGCCACCCCTACGCCAAATAACACCAGCCCCATGATGAAGGTATTCTTGAACTGCCCGCGGAACAATGCCCAGCCTCGCTTGAAGGCTTCACCCACTCCCATGCCGTCAATGGCAGCATAACGCACCACGTGCTGCCGCAGCAGCGAAACGAAAATCATAAGTACTGTAAAAGCCAATACAAACAGCAAAAACACAACAACCGCTGCAATAATCAGCCCGGTAGATAAATTCGGTGCCGACTGCGAGGTGCTGTACATCATCCAGCCAAATAGAGCAATAACCAGCAGGAAGAAGGTAATAGCCGGCACATTAATGATGAGATCCACCAAGAAGATACGCCAGGCGCTTACATCCCAGCCCAGCCTCCAGCCTTCTTTAAAACCTGGTTTTCTCCCCATTTGCTCGTGGGTATCCACCATACGGATCACCGCCGCCTCAGAGGGATAACGCACAAAAGCCAGTAAAAGAGTGATCAGCAGCATGATTCCGGTAAAAATCGCAGCAAGGGCAATCGCAGAGCGAATTGCCACCTCTTCAGTGGCGAAAAACGGGTAAACGTTTTCCTGCGCCCAAAATTCTAATTCCCGGCCAAACTCATTAAATTGCCCATAGTTCTGGTTCAGCTCGTTTTGACCAAAGATTGGATTGCCGGCTGCCGGTACGTTGACACTGCTGCCGCTTCCACCGCTTGAGCCGCTGCTGCCAGCCCCGCCGCTGAGCACCAGCAACAGGGCAAAAACCCATAAGGCTTTATAGTTCCACAAAATATTCCATGAACGTTTTAAAATGCTGCCGATATCAAACATAGCTGCCTCCGAATATTTACCTCAATCATTATACGGATTTTCACCTGCTTGGTTGCAAAGATCCTGCACGCCGTCCCGGCCTTAACCCCCACAAAGGTCTCGAAATCACTCGGGTTACAGCCCGTGCTGGCGCGACTCCTCGCGATATTTGCAAAACCCGCACTCGGGGTTGGCTGGCGGAGGTTCAGAGGCAGAAAGCACCTGCAGCACCCCGGCCATAAACTCCTCAAATTGGTTCATCTGCAGCGGGATCTCACTCCAGGTCACCTCACCGCCATAATAGATCCGTCCTCGTTTAGCGTCATAATCAATTTCAACCGGGTCCATGTAAACAAGCCCCAGGCGATCCACCGGCTGCAGCCGAAGCGCCCCCGGCGCCGGGTGCTGCAGCGCCCAGGCGTAAGCGTGCAGTTGGCGTCCGTAAAATGCAATGTGCGCCGGATTCGGCTGCGAGGTTTTGAAGTCGATGACAGCGTACGAGCCATCTTCAAAAGCAAGCACAGAATCGAAAGCCCCTCGTAAATAGCAGGAAGCCGCAATGCCATCATAAGTTATCAGTTCGGAGGTCACCCACTTGCCCTGCATGCTCACCCTCCCCGGCGGCAGCCGGTCTGAAATAAAACTCGCGGGCTTGCCTTCGTACAACTTCTTCATCAGGTTGTCGATGCGTCCAAACACCTTCGGAAAAGCCGAAGGCGGGCGCGAAATACCTTTCACTACCTGAAGGTAAAAACAGCGTTGGCATTCATCCCACGAAAATGTAAGCATGGAAGGGCTGAGCTTGTATGAATTCATATTCTTACACCTTTCTCCGGCAGCGCGGTGCAGGGTTTGGCTCAAAACCTGCCGGCTGCAGACACAATTTTAAACCTCGCTGGCGCTTTGCGCTCAAACCTCAGCCTGGCAGACCCAACCATAATTCCGCCAGCCTCAAGGTTAAGTGTTTACTCCATGCTCATCCTGCTTTATTCGTCACGAATCCCTTCATTCACATAAGCGGTCAACTCGCTCACGCTCAGGCGGTCAAGCCCGAGTTTATCCACAGTGCGGCCGCGCCGCCAATAATCGGTGCGGTGCACGATATTCGCCAGCACGATAATCGAATCCATCCCGCGCACCCCCACCCCAAACCGCGCCCCCAGTGAAGCAATCGGTACCAGGCTGCAGGGCACGTCTTCAAAAATGTAGCGATGATTCAGCGTCGGCGGCGCCTTGATCCCATAATAACCTTCCTGGTTATGAATCGCTTCATAAAGATCCTCGCCAGTGGTATCGTATGCCAGTTTCAGCCAGTCCATCGCATTACGCGTCTTTAGCCCCAGCGCCGCCCCCACCGTAACCCGCTCCCGGTCGAGTACCTCCAGCACCCGCGCCACTGAACGCGAAACACCATCGATATAGAATTGATAATCACCATGGGTTGTTTCAATCCAGCCGGCATTAAGCAGGGTGAGCGCCGGATGAAAGATGGAGCCCATGTTATTCAAGCCGGTGTTCAGCACGTTGCCGCCGTCAATGAACTCAGGGTAAGCCTCGTGGATTCGGTCAAGCACCTCGTGGTTTCGCGTGGCAGGCAGGGCAGCTAGTGGCACAGCCTCTTTGATTCTGAAAATCCGTGCCTGCGCCGGTCCGTCTGAGCGCGAGGCGTAGATAAATGTTTCAGCTTCTGACACAGTAACATCAGCGCTGCAGCCATTGTCGCGCAGCACCTTCACCACCTCAATCGCGCCGCAGGTTCGCCCAGGGTGCAGCACGATGATCTGCCCGTCTTTGAGATACGGCGCCATTGTTTTCGCCACCTCGGCATGGGCTGAGGAAGGCACCACCACCATCACCATATCGCTGCCTTCCAGGGCTTCTTCCATATTATCAGTTACCGCTTCGAGCTTGCCAAAATCACGCTTCTCACCGTTCAGCCCCGCCAGATCAATGCCGCCCAACTCCTTAATCGCGGCGATGTGCTCCATCGAACGGTTATATAGCTTTGTACTAAAACCCATCAAGCCCAGGTGGGCAGCCATGGCTTTGCCGCCATGTCCGGCGCCTATCACTGTGAATTTGATTTTTGTCATCGTTTTCTTCCTTTCATCACAATAAACTTAAGCGTTCACGTTCACTGATGGCCCGCCCTTCTTCATTCACAACAAGGCAGGCACCTCCCACAATCGCCGTGCGCACTTCACCGCGCGCGAACCGGTTGTTACGCAGGTGCGGCGCATCCAGAATTCCCAGTTTAACAGCGCGCGTTAGTGTTTCCGCATCCGCTAAAGCATCCTCCACCCCGCTCGCAGCCAGCCCGCGGATGGCATTCAGCGTCAGCTTCGCCTCGCTTAACAGCGTTTCAACCCTTGCCTGCAGCGCTGGGTCTGCCAGCATATCCGGCGCGCCACGCAGCGCATTATCAATCGCCCGCCGCGCCATGCGGGCAGCATCAATCACATCTCCCCCTGTGGCAGCGTGGTCAGCCTCGGTGTGCCCCACAATATGCACAATGTGCGGTCGCAGCGCCATCTGCAAGTAGAGGCTCGCAGCCAGGTGCGCACGCGCCGCATCTGGCTGCAGCGGGTAACTTAATAAACCAGTGCGTGTCTGGCGCCAAATACGAAAATCCGCGTCTTCAAGCGGGCTGATAATGCGCAGCATCGCAGCCATTTTCGCCAAATCCATCACATCACTCAAACCCGGCGGGCTGTTGAACATAAGCTGGGCAATATAGTCGCGCACACCAAAGGCTTTCGCATTGTAAGCAGACAGGTACGCCGCAACCACACAAACCACATCAGGCGCATCCCGCATGCCCCAATGATGAGGTTCGTTCAACTCCACCGGCACACCGCGCTCGCCATACCACGCCATCACCTTTTGATGTTCGCTGATCGAGCCCGCCACATCCCACGGTCCGCGCCCGTCCATCTGATTAAACCAGAACAAAGGAATGGCGCACCAGGCATTATTAATCGTTTCCATGAACACTTCAGCCAGCGGAATAAAATCATCGGTCCCTGAATAGGTGCGCAAGAGCGGATAATTGCCGCAGCGGCTGGCTTCATAAAGAGCCCGGTAATCTTCTGCTGAGCGCACCGGCACGCCACCCGCCCCCGTACGCCGCGGATCCTGGCGCTCAGGGTGGAAGAAATTCTCCTGGGCATCCTGATCAACCCCTAAAGAGATCACATCCAGCACCCTTGCCTCGGCAATCTCGCGCACGCCTTCGAGCGAGTCTTTCATCGTAGGCAATCCAAAATGATGGCGCAGCAGCGGATAGGGCGCCTTCCACTCGATCCGCTCCATCGTCGTTTGCGGGTAGCGCAGCGGCTCGCCTTCTGCCGCCTTATCTTCTTTCAGCGAAGAGATCACCTCCTCCACTTCTTCGCTGCCATCAAAAACCGCATCGAAAAAACCCATCACTCTCGCCCGGCGTGCCAAAGGCGGTGTGCCTGCAAAATAGAACTTCACCCCGGCGGCGCGCAGATCATCCGCTTCCTCGGCAAATTCAGCCAGCAGCCGTTCACCGGTTTCAGGCGTCAGTCGGTAAGACACGCCGACCATCTGCGCATTTTCGCGCTTTGCCGCCTCCAGCAGCGCTGAGATCGGCGTAGCCGGCCCAAGAAATACCGTGCGCCAACCGCTGGCTTCCGCCAGGCGCAGAAAGTTCATCACCCCGGCCACATGCACACATTCCCCAATCGCTGCGGCAACAACTGTTCTTTTCATATTTCCTCCGTCTCCCTGAAAGAATTCCCCCATACCATCAGGCGCGCGGCAGAGAAGCGCAAACCTACAATACATTTCCGATAACCGATTGTTCGAATGGAAAGTGATTTTGGTGGGGTGAATTTACGGCGAATTTTGGCTTCGCCCGTCTTAAGAATTTTTGAACCCAGTTATCGGTTCACACCCACCGGATGTTTTTTATTATAAAGGATTATTTTTTTAGATAAAAGGGTTGAAATAGCGGCCATGATTGACAAAAACAGCCACCGCCGCCACCGCCAGCGTCACCAATAGCGAAACACCCAATGCATAGTAATCGTTGCGCCGCGCTTTTTGCGCGCCATACCAGGTGCGCCGCCTGCCCTTGCCAAAACCGCGTAAATCCATGGCGTTGGTAATCACTTCAATCCGCTCAAGCGTAGAGAAAATCAGCGGAATGATAATCATCAACGAATTTTTAACGCGCTCTTTCATTTTTGCCTTCACCGACATCTCCAAGCCGCGCGCCTGCTGCGCCTGACTGATATCGGTATAAACCCGCAGAATATCCGGAAAGTAGCGCAGCGTCAGAGAAACAGAGAAAGCCGCTTTGTAAGGCACCCCTGCCATGCTCACCGATGAAGCAAATTCACTCGGATTAGTGGTTAACAGGAAGATGATCCCCAGCGGAACCACCGAAAGATACTTAAACGCGAGCGTCACCTGGTAGAGCAGCTGCTCCTGCGTCAGGTAATTTGAGCCCCACACCTTTAAAATCGGCGTGCGCGTACCATAGATGGTGACTCCGTGTTCAGGTGCAAACAGAAAAGTGAAAACCGCATTGATGGCGATAAAAATGACGACATAAATCAGCATCGCCTTGATCTGGCTGAATTTAATTTTTGAGATACGCAGCAAAAACAATGAGAACACCATCATTACCAAAATCACGCGGATGTCATAGGTATACATCGTGGCAAAGGTCAGCAGCAAAAAACAAATGAACTTGAACAACCCCGAAAGGTTGTGAATAAACGTATCTTCATAATTGTATGAGAAGAGTTTGGCTTTCACCGGTCGCCTACCCTTTCATAATCAATAAAGTGCTGCACAAAGCCTGTGCCATCCTCAATACCCGCCAACTGCGCCAGGCGGTAAAGTGAGGTTTCCTTAAGGTTGGCTTCAACAATCACCTCTTGGTCAGTCAGCACCACAGAAGCGCGCGTATCGGCCACCAGCCTGCCGCCCGAGAGCACCACTGCCCGCGGCGTATACTCAAGCATCAGGTGCATATCGTGCGTAATCAATATAATGCTGATGCCGGTTTCATTTATCAGGCGCAGAAACTCCATGATCTCGCTGTAATGCCTGTAATCCTGCCCGGCGGTGGGTTCGTCTAAAATAAGAATCTGAGGTCTTAGCACAAGGATGGAAGCGATCGTCACGCGTTTCTTCTGCCCGTAACTCAAAGCAGAAATCGGCCATTCAATAAATGGCGTTAACCCGCAAATTGCCAACACCTTCTCTACCCGCTCCCTAATCTCATCCTCATCCACCCCGCGCAGCCGCAGCCCCAGCGCAATTTCATCATAAATTAAGTTTTTCGAGATCATCTGGTTGGGGTTTTGCATCACAAAACCAATAAATTCCGCCCGCTCTTTGATGGATTTATGACAGATATCTTCACCACGGTAGAGAATTGCGCCTTTGTCCAATTTCTCAAAACCGCACAGCAGTTTTGCCAGGGTAGATTTGCCGGCACCGTTCTTGCCGACAATCGAAAGCATCTCTCCCTCATGGATGGCAATGTTAATATCGGCCAGGGTTTGGCGCACTCCGTCATAAGAGAATGAAAGATCCTTAATTTCCAACAACATCGGGCGCGGCGGGTTTTCAGGCGCCGGCGGCACCATGCGGTTCCATTGTCGCAGCGCTTCGTTCACCCCGCGCGTGTCCAGGCTCCAGATGTACCCGGGCTGCATTGCCGCAGTTACCTTAACCTCCGCATACTTGAGCGCAGTCACATACAACGGTTCGCGGATACCGTTGCTTGTTAAAACATCAGAACTCACTAAATCGTGCGCGTTCATATCTGCAATGATGCGCCCTTCGTTCACCACAATCACCCTGTCCACATGACGGTGCAGCACATCCTCAAGCCGGTGCTCGATAATAACGATCGTTTTCTTGTACTTCTGGTGAATGTCGTCAATGATTTCAATCGCGGTCTTACCCGTGGCTGGGTCAAGGTTGGCGAGCGGCTCGTCAAACAACAGAATATCCACATCGTCAATCATCACCCCCGCCAGCGAGGTGCGCTGCTTCTGCCCGCCAGAAAGCTCATATGGCGAAAGATTTTTCACATGGCTGATATCCATCATCTCCGCCACGCGCGACACCCGCTCCTTCATCTCGTCCTGCGGCACACAATCATTCTCCATGGCAAAAGCAATATCTTCCGCCACAGTCAGCCCCACAAACTGCCCGTCAGAATCCTGCAGTACAGTGCCAATGATTTTCGAAAGCCTGAAAATATCCAACTCGCTCGTAACCTCGCCCTTCACCTTCAGGCTGCCTTCGAGGTTCCCTTTGTAATAAAAAGGGATCAGCCCATTCAGGCAGTGACCGAGTGTGCTTTTACCGCTGCCGCTCGGGCCAACGATCAGGATTTTTTCACCGGGTTGGATTTTGAGATTAATATCGTTAAGCGTTGGCTCAGCCTGTGAATAATACTGAAAAGTGAAGCGGTCAAATTCAATAATCGGGTTTTCTTGAGCGTCCACAGTCAAACCTCAGCCGCCGCGCTGTTTTTGCTGGTGCTGGCGTCTTCTTCTGTTTTTTCGGTTGTTACCGTTTAAAGACTGGAGTATTATACTTTAATTAATTTCAGGATGGCGGATAAACACCGCCATCCCTGCAGTTTTACAAAATCTTACGCGGTCAGCTCTTCTTGCTGAGGCTGCCCTTGCGCGTGCGGGTGGCTGCATAGGCAATCAGCAGCAGCGTTCCTACAACACCGGCAACCACTGAGTTCGAAGCGAACGCCATCAAACCCTGGGCAAAAACTTTGTTGGCGGGTTCAGCGTAGATGACAATATCGAGCACCGGGGCGAGCACAAGCCACGCAATCGCATTGCCGATAATCTGAATGACATTGTAGGTCAGGATGTCTTTTCCGCCAAATACACCTTCTTCAACACGGGTGCGTTTGAAAGCAAAACCATAGACAAAGCCCGCAACACCGCTCGAAATTACCCAGCTCCACCACGGGCTGCCATACTGCACCGCATCGCTGATCGCATGGCCGATGAAAGCCATCAAACCCGAGGCGATCGGTCCAAACAACACGCCGAAGAAACCTGCCAAACCATATGCGGTCTGGATATAAGTTCCGGGGATGGGTGACGGGATCTTGACGAACATGAACAGCAGCGCAAATAAAGCCGCGCCAAGTCCGGCTCCAACAATAGTTCTGGTGCTAACGCTGAAAATTCCTTTTTTCATGATTCCTCCTGCATTAAAAATGATTTCAATAGACTCAACGTCTATTTACAACCAACAATTCCGCGGTAAATTACTGCCGCGTTCACCAACTATAACCCCTTAACCACTCATCCGGTTCGCAATCATTTCAATTATAACCGCCATCCTCAAAACGCACCTCCACCGCCTCACCCAAACCTGCCGCCAGCACCCTGGCAGCGCTGCCGTTCACCTGCGCAATCGCAATCTGCCCGTCGCTGTCTACCAACGCAATGAGCTCTCCTGGTGCATGTTCTCCGAATGTGGTTGAAAGCCCTTTGATGACCCTGCCCTTGATGTGGATGGTCAGGCTGCCCCCCAGCGCTTCATTCCAGCTCAGATTGGTCGCAAGGTTGCCAAAGGCATCCACCGCAATCACACTTGCCAGCCAGCCGTCTGCGGTTTTCTGTGCCGCTGGCAGGGGTTTAAGCACCGGATCGCTGATTACCGTCCCCAGCACCTCCAAATTTAATCCGCACGCCAGGTGCGCCGCGGCCGGCGCGAAGACATCTCTCCCATGAAAGGTGCGGCTCACATTTGGCAGCCTATAAACTGGGTTGTCCAGCGCCGCGAAAACACATTCCTCCCCCGCGCGTCGCGCTGCT
>JAGOVY010000045.1 GCA_018060515.1 Anaerolineaceae bacterium
CGACAAGGTTGTAAATGAAGCCGTCAAAGCCTACCCCAAAATCAATGTCATTCGCAAAGAGGCTGATTTTAAGAATCCTCCTACACAGGCTGAAATTTCTGCGCTGGTGGACAAGAACCCCAATCTCGGCGCGATTTGGGCAAATGAGCAGATGAATGACGTTTTTTGGGGGATTAATGAAAAGCAGCGGAAAAGCTATCCACTTATTGAATGCCCAACGCGGAAAGACTTTCTGGAAAGCTGGAAACAGATCATCGATTCGGGCTCAACGTTCCGCTGCATCGCCCACATTCGACCAGGCGGGCTGGGATATGATGGTATTTACGCTGTCTCTTTCTACCTGCAAGGGCTGGCGATCAATCCCGATGCGCTTGTGGGCGAAGCTGGCAATACTTTTAAATATGAAACCCCGGTGATTACCAACGAAACCCTGAACGATTGGTTAGGCGGGAAACTGGATAAACTCCAGGATGGCGAAAAATTGACACTGCCGCCGCTTGACCCCAAAGAAATATGGGCAAACTGGTTTATAGAATAAGAATTAAGCTGCTGCGCTGATGTAAGTGCAAAGCGCACCAGCAAGGTAATTACTCAGACTCCTTTAGCTTCCAGGGCAATCTCGGGGAACTAAAGGAGTTTGTTTTTGATACCTTCTTTGAAAGTATCAAGGTGAATCACCGCTTTTACAAGGCGCGAATGCTCAGCGGCAAAAGCCATCAGATGACTTTGAGTTGACACCTCCGCCGAAGTCAGGCTCATCTGAGCATCTTCTTGTTCTATCAGGCTGATGAAATCGCTCATGATGCCGTTGTCTCCGCCGCCATGGCCGCCGAATTCAGCAAGAACAGCCGGGTAGATGAGCTCGCAGCGACCGTTTGTAAAGTCGCGCACTTCTATTTCATTCTTTTCCATATCCCCCCGAATTTCACCCAGGGTGCCCATCAACTTTATGGTTCTGGTGGTGTCTCTGGTAAAAGCGCACATGGTAAAGACAGCGGTGACTCCATTTGTAAACAAGAGGTTTACGACCTGATGGTCAACCACGTTGTTATCACAATGGAAGACGCAGCGTCCATATTGACCTTCGCGCAGCGCGTTTTTACGGGCATTAATGGAAGTATCGTGGCTGATGGTAGTGGTGAGCCAATCCAGGTTGTCGCCGAGATAATGCTTCAATGCAGAATATGGGCAATTCTCTTCCGCCGGACAATCGTCTATGCAGCGCATTTTGGCGTTGGCTGGTGCATTCTCTTCTTTGAAATAAGAGAGCTCACCAAAGGATGAAACACTTTCGCAATCGGCATTTGCCAGCCACAGGAGCATATCCATATCATGGCAGCTCTTCGCGAGAATCATCGGGCTTGATGTATCAGCATTGCGCCAATTCCCCCTGACGAAGCTATGAGCAAAATGACGGAAACCGACATTTTCATTGTGCTGAATGGAAACCAGGCTGCCGATTCTGCCCTGTGATAGAAGCGACTTTAGCGCGCGAAAGAACGGACTGTAACGCAGCACATGACATACGGCAAACACTTGATGCTCCAGCCGAGGGTAAGCTCCCAGCGTGATGCATTCAAAGGCGCTGTTAGACATTGGCTTTTCCAGCAGAAGATGATAGCCTTTGTCGATGGCTGCTATCGCAGGTTTGAAGTGTAAGTCATCAGGTGTGCTGATGATTATTGCATCTGCGAGGCGCGGTTGGTTTAACATCTCTTCCCAGGTGTGAAAAGTACATTCAGGGGCGATTGCGTGTGCCTGTTGAAACCGTTCGCGTTTGAATTTATCAGGCTCAGCAACAGCGACAAACTTCACATCATCGCTGTGCTCGAGGGCATAAGCACCGAAAGCGTGGGTACCGCGCATGCCTGCACCAATCAAGGCGATTTTGATCATTATTGCTCTCCAGACGATTCTCGTTGCAGTTTGATGGTTTTAATCTCAAAAGCATTGAACTCGAGCTGGTTCAGGTCAAGGCTGCCCGTTACATTTTCCATCAGGTCGGTTTCAACAGCCGAACCAAAGGCAAAAACCGTCTGCAAGCGGCAAGCGGTGGGTTTTCCCTGGCTTTCATACAGGCGTAGAATGATGCCGTCTTTAGCGTAGGCTTCTTTAATAGTCTCGATGACCACCGCGGGGTTGTCTGTGCTGGCGATGGAGGGGATGTTCACCGTGCCGTTGAGCGGTATCAGTGGTTTATTAAGGGCATAACTGAGCGATAGGGTTTGCTGATTGCAGTCGCCGCTGTGGAAGTACAGCGCATAAGTAAACTGGTGCTCGTGGCGGTCTGCTTTACTGTCAGGGCTGATGGGTGAACGGAGCAAGTTGAGTGACATGCGGTTGCCTTTTACGCGGTGACCGTACTTGCAGTTGTTCATTAAAGAGATGCCGTGCATTCCATCCGATAAATCCACATATTTGTGCGCGCAGATTTCAAATTGCGCCTTTTCAATCGGGGTTGTGTCACCTGTGCTGCGCTGGAGACTGCCGAGCTGTATGTCGCAGGTGACAAATGGGCTGTGAACTGCTGCATCGAAATCGGCTCTGAGCATCTTAAAGGTCTCGTGGTAATCACACTGGGTTTTAAAGTAGACTACCGGGCGGTCGCTGAAGAGTGTAACCTCCTGAATTAGAACTGTACGTCCGTGCCGATAATGGTTGCGCCTGACCACTTTCGCACCATCAATAAATGTCTCATGTCGATGGGCTTTTAACTCCAGGCTTGGTTTTTCATAGTACTTCCAGTCGATATCCCAGGCATTGAAGAAAAGCCATTTATCGCGGTAAAGCCTTAATGTGTTGAGTCTGCTCTCGGCATAATCAAAACCACTTTCCTTATCAACCGCCGAGAGGATATCACCATGCGGGGAAAACCGCAGGCAAACTCGATTGTTCTCAATGGTATTCTCCGTAAAATGCAGATCATTAATTGGTTGGAGTTCCTGAAGTGTCGCGAAGCCATAAGGTTCAGCTTTTAGTGAATACCATTGTCCCTCAAGTTTTACAAATTCTTCACGGCTGAAGCTTGTGGGATTGAAGGCGCATTTGCCTTCTCCATTAGCGAGGTAATCCAATACCTGATCGCGCTCTGCATGAATCTCTTCTAAAATGTGTGCGTAGCGCGCGCGGCTTTCAACATATACCCGGGTAATGCTGCTGCCGGGGATGATGTCATGGAATTGATACAACAGCACCTCTTTCCACCATCGATCCAATTTCTCCTGCGGGTAATCGAAGCCTTTTTCAGCAGCCAGGGTACATAAGGCTTCAAGGTCTTGCAGGGCATATTCACACTGCCGGTTATATTTTTTGTTTGCACCCTGAGTGGTGTAAGTGCCCTGATGCTTTTCAAGGTAGAGCTCGCCATTGTATGCGGGCAAATTTCCCTTGTACTGTTCAAGTTTTGTGAAGAAATCAATAGCTTTACCAGGCTGCACAGCCGGTACACCTGCGAGAGATTTCTGGCGTTTGATTAATTCAATATGCGCCTCTCCCGGGCCGCCGCCGCCATCGCCGATACCGTAGACCATCAAGCCAACAGGTGCCTGATTGCATTCGCTGTAATTTTCAGCCGCATGTAGGGTGCAAGCCGGGCTGCCTGCGCTGTTATAAGTATCGTCAGGTGGCATGTGCACCAGTACTTCGCTGTTGTCAATGCCGTGCCATACAAAACTGCGGTATGGAAAGCGGTTGTGTTCATTCCACGAGAGTTTTGTCGTCATAAAAAATGGCAGGCCGCTCTTCTTTAGGATTTGCGGCAAGTTGCCATTGTAGCCAAACACATCCGGCAGCCAGCAAATCTTCATCTCCTGACCGAACTCGCGACGAAAGAAGTCAGTGCCGTAATGGATTTGGCGTATCAAGGCTTCGCCGGAGGCGAGGTTGGTGTCCGCTTCAACCCACATGCCGCCTTGAAGTTCAAGTTGTCCGCGCAGTGCCATTTGCTGTAAGGCGCTGTATTGCTGCGGGTAATTCTCTTTGACGTATTCGAACATCCAGGGTTGACTGGCGCCGTAAATGTAATCAGGGTAGCGCGCTGCGTTATTCAATTGGTTGGCAAAGGTGCGCTGCGCTTTGCGTTTTGTCTCGCGAAGGGGCCATAACCAGGCAAGGTCGAGGTGTGAATGCCCGACGGCTGTGAAAGCAATCGACTTATCCACTTCTGCGGCAAATAACGGCTGCAGAATCTTGCGAGCTTCGGCTGCTGAGATGGAAAGTTGATCGTAACTGCTGTTCAATAATTGATTCAATCGGGCGCGTTTTACTGGGACACTGGTGACTGACAGAAGCGAGCTGAGGCACAAATAATCATAGTAATAATCCAGCAGCGCATCGTCAACCACACACAGGTCTGCATAATGAAAAATACCCCAGCCATAGGGATAGTTGAAATAGCCGTTATAACCAGCGTCGATGTAGAATTCGACTGCTTCACCAGTCTGAGCGTGCGGCGCTACTTCAATGATACTCTTGCTCACGCTGGCTTGCAGCCGGTCGATGTAGCTTGATACCAGTGTAATACTGCTTATCGGCTCAACGCCGTCATAAACCACACCCTCGCCACCCACATTGATGTGAACCACCACGTGTTTACCAGCAGCAGTGGGGGGTACAACCCCGCGTACGCGGAACCAGGCGCAGCTGAATATTCCGCCCCAGATACCGTTCTTGTGAATGGGGCGATAATCTAACTGAAACTGCCTGCCTGCGGCAATGGGCTCTGCAGATGGATGAAACTCCACCTGAAGCGGTGCTACTTTTGTAAAGATGGCTGAACGCATCTTCTTCAAGCGGCGTAAGTGTTCTTTTTCCTTTTGAATATTCTTAATGGGCTCAACAAATTTCATGGTTTACCTGAAGTAGATGGGATTTGAGATAGCGCGGACTATATCCGTGCGAAAGATTTGACGCGTTACCAGCAAATAAGCGAATCGCCATGCAGGGGAGATGGGTACTTCTGCCGTCAATGAACCCGCCGCGAACTTATGCCATTCGGCAGCGGCGCCTGTTTGCGTAATCAGTTTTACGCTCATACCCGGCTTAAGGTTCTCCGAGGAAATGGAAAGCACCTGACCTTCGGTTTGTTCCACCAAATCTCCCATGAGGGATTCGCCGCAGGTAAGGTTCAATTGCACGCCATTAACCGAACTGCTTACATAAGAATGACCCTGCGCAATGGCACTGAGAAGATCACTGACAGCGGGGGTGGAGGAGTAAACATGCGTGACGGGGTTACCCATGCGCACTGGGTGCAGGCTTCGATGAAAGTCGCTGCCGCCAACCAGTGGTTTTCTTTGCCCATTCACCTGCATCTCATGCCACCATACGATTCCATCCCTGTTTACCTTCCTCATCGGTCCATTCCAGACCTCCACCAGGTCAAAACAATCTGTGTTGCGCCACAGATAGGGGCAAAGGTTGCATTTTGGGTGATTGACGGAAATCAGCGCTCCCCTTTGTTTGGCATTCCTGATAATGGTGAGCATTTCTTCGTCACTATTGGCGACAAAGGAGTTGTCGAATGGATTGGCGACACCGAAGAAGTTCATATGCCCCCGATAATGCGTCCATTCCACACCGGGGATGATGGTCAGACCGGGGATCAGCGGCAGATGCAGGTTTTCACTGTAATTGTTATGGTTGGTCAGTGCAATAAAATCGAGACCCTTCTTTTGAGCCATCCTGGCGAGTGTAGAGACGTCATACTGTCCATCTGATGCGGTGGAATGCATGTGGAGATCACCTAAAAGCCAACGAGGTTGTGAAGGTGTAAAGGTAATTTCGTATCGGACGGGCAGCCCGGCCGGCGGAATTTTGTAAGCGCCGACCAAAATCTTCCATTCACCAGCTTTAACTTCGCTCATCAGGTAGCCATTGGTTGCGCTATATGGGCCGACAAACACGCTGCTTCGTGAGCTGCCTGACCAGCCGAGAAATTTACCTGATTCGTTCATCAAGCCAAGGTCGACAACATTGACCATTTTCTCCGGGTGACCGACCTTGCCGGACATGCGTTGATAGGAATAACTGACCGTTATTTTTTCGATGCCTTCTGGAACGGCGAAGGGGATGGTGTAATACGTGCCTTCCTCTGTTTTTGTGATGGTATGGTCGATTACCAGATTATTCATTATCCATCACCATCATCTTGATAAAATCATCAAGGAAACGATCCCACAGGCGCCATTCATGCTTGCCATCTTCAAAGGTGCTCGTAATATTCAAACCCAGCGCGGCCGCTTTGGCAGAAAAGGCCTGACTCATGAGGAAGAGATCATCCTGTTTGCCGCAGCGGACGATGATTTTCAGATTCCGATGCTTTTCTGCATCAAGCAGGTTCATGGGGTTCAGCGGACTGGCATCAATATCCTGGGCAGCTTCTGCCAGGAATGGGAAATCTCGTTTGGTTTCTTCAGTGATGAAGGGGACCATCATTTTCAACTCCAGCAAACCGGAGAACAGCCCCACGGCTGTAAACCGTTCAGGGAAGGTGAGTGCGATCCGCGCTGCACCCATACCCCCCATTGAAATACCGGCGATGTAATTTTGTTCACGTTTCTGTGAAAGCCCCAAAACCAGTTCAAGGTATTGGGGAATCTCCTCAGCGACGTGACTGAAATAATTCTGACCTAAAACATCATCACAATACATACTGCGACCGGCACTTGGGATGACCACAACAACTCCAGTTTCCTGCGCGTACAACTCAACCTTGCTCAGCCGGATGGGAGCGGTGGAATCGTCTGAGAGACCGTGCAGTAAATGGAGACACTTTCGCTGTGAAACGGGTATCTCACCAATGCGGACTGAATCCGGCACAACCACAGAGAGCAAAGTGCTCATTTTCAATTCTTTGGAGTAGAAATCCAAACTCATGAGTGCCATTTTACTTATCCTTCCATTGGCTCTGTCGGATTTGCGTGGGTGGCTTCACCGGTGACTGAGCTTTCATTAAATTTTAGAAATTGAGATAAGGCAAAGCAGATCACCATGATGATGAATGGAAAAATACTGATCAAAAAACGAGCGGCATCGGCAGGTCTGGAGCCGGGGACATCACCGCTTTGATAGCCATAGAAACGCGAAACGAGAAGAAAAGCCGCGGCGACAAATAATCCGCTCGATTTGTTCAACACGCCAATCAGGCTGGCATAAGAACCTTCGCGTTGAACGCCATATTTGGCTTTATCCTCATCGAGTATGCGCGCAGCCACAATATCCATGGTAACCGTGACGCCGCCGTAGCCAAACCCCAGGCCGACCAATGCGATCGTGCTTGAGACCAGGTCTTTAGTGAAGAAGAGCGGAATGAGCGCCAGCGTTACAAAAAGCAGGGCATAGCGCCAGGTGCGCATGAGATGGAATTTTTTAATCACCCGTACCCATACCGGAATGGCAATAATCGCCACGATGATAACGGTGGCCAGCATAATGGTCGCTGACATTCCTTCTGAACCCAGCACGTACTTGGCATAAAACGAAACCGATTGTTGCAGGATGGCAAGCGCGGCGAAGAATGCTGCATTGGTAAGCCCATAAAGCCAGAATTTGGGGTTCTTGAGAATCGCCCAAATGGTGTTAAAGAGGTTAGGCTTTGGCAGCTGCTGAGCCTCAGGCGTTTCGTGGCAGTTAAAGGTCATATACAGGATTACAGCAACTGCCAGGATGCTGTAGATTAAGGCTGTATTGTGGTATCCGATTGCTTTGGTGACCATGGGAGTCAATGCGATGCTGATGATCATCGCCAGCAGTTGGAAAATCTGACGCAAGGCATTAGTCTTGGCGCGCTCTTTTTCGGTGGTGAAGAGCTCTGGGAAGAGCGCACCGTAGTTGGAATTGATAAGAGAATCAAGCGTTCCGGTCAGCATATAGGTGACAAGCGCATACCAGAATAACGAGCCCTCAGCCAGCGCAGGTGGAGAAAAGAACATGATGAAACTAAGCCCCAAGAGCGGCGCACCAATCACAAACCATGGCCGTCTGCGTCCCCAGGGCGAGCGTGTGCTGTCGGAGAGAAAGCCATAAATGGGGTTGTCAATGGCATCCAGAAATGTGTAAATGGTAAGAATAAGGGCAAACTGTGTGGTAGTGATGGCGGAAAGATGATCGACATAAAAAATGAAGGCATATGTCTTGAACATGTTGATTGGGATAGAGGTGCCGAACATGCCGATAGCATAGTTGATGGGCTTGGTGGGTCGGGAGGTTAATTTGGATTCAATACGCATCTTTATTCTCCTTATGTTGAGCTAATTAAACACTGAAGGTTAAAATTATTGTACACCAGCACCACTTTTCGGATTTCATCTCAAAAGTGCGGAATCGCACGCTTGCGAGGTGACAGATTTTCAGGATATGGGATGGTCGTAAATCTACAGTAGCCAACCTGCAGGGTTGGTCGAGGAGGCAATCGTAAGGGCTCTTGATATACTATAGTTAAATGTGATTAACCGATGGGCGAAAGGTTTATAACTGAGTAGGTAAGCGAACGATTTTGTGCCTACAGAGAATAATACGAAAACAATCATGAGATTGCCGCCTGATACAGGGAAAAAATGAAAACAGTTATTTATAACGGAACCATCATCACTGGTAAGAAACGAATAGAAAACTCATCCGTCTACATTGAGCATGGTAGGATCACCGAGATCTTGCCGGAGCAGGGCGGCATACCAGGAGATTGGCAGGTGATTGATGCCGAAAGCGCTTATGTGGTTCCTGGTTTTATTGACCTTCATTTCCATGGGGCAATGGGCAAAGATACAATGGATGCAGCGCAATCTTCGCTTTGTCTCATGTCGGAATATTGTGCAACGCATGGGGTCACTTCGTTTTACCCGACCACATGGAGTGCCTCGCAGGAGGATATCTGGGCTGCGATTCTTGCAGTCAAAGAATACAAAGACGAAGTAATAGGCGCCCGGATTATGGGGGTGCATATTGAGGGACCGTATGTCAATAATGAATATCGCGGCGCACAACTGCCGGAGATGATTAGAAACCCAAAGCGAGCTGAATATCTGCCCTGGTTTGATTCGGGTGTGGTTAAGATACTCACCTGCGCACCGGAGATTGAAGGCGCTCGCGAGCTGATCGCTGAAGCGAAAACAAGCGGAGTTCGGGTGTCCATCGGTCATTCCATGGCAAATTACGAACTGGTAAATGAGGCTGCGGCTTGGGGTGTAACTCAGGCGACCCACATTTTTAATGGGATGCAGGGTTTGCACCATCGAGACCCCGGTACGGTAGGCGGCGTTTTGGACAATAACGCGATTCTGGCGCAGGTGATCTGCGACGGAGTCCATTTGCACCCGGCAGTGGTGAGAATGATTCGTGCGGTAAAAACCAGTGCACGCATTGCGTTAATCACCGACTCGGTGCGTGGTGCAGGCATACCAGATGGTGAATATGAGTATAAGCGCCAGGTTTTCTCAGTGAAAGACGGCGTAGCTCGAACTCCAGAGGGGAGTTTATCTGGAAGTACACTAACGCTTTCGGCCGCAATGCGGAATTATATTGAGTTCACCGGCTCACCGCTTGAAGAAGCCCTTGCTACCGTCACAGCGGTACCGGCATTGGAAATGGGTTTGGCTGCAAAAAAGGGCAGGGTTGCAGTGGGTTATGATGCGGATCTGGTGCTGTTGGACCATCACCTTGAGGTGATGAAAACGATGATAAATGGCGAAGTTGTCTATACAAGAGATTGATTGTACCTAGAGTGACTTAATCACTGCTATGGAACCGACTTGTATCAGCATTCTTCTGATGCTTGTTTGGAGCGGGGAGAGAAACCTCAGCGGGGATCTTTTCTGATGCCTCTGGCTGACAACCCGAATTTCCACAAATCTCCATGTACTTGATGGCGGGTATAATTTTCAAGATGAAGACTTTCAAGCGAGTTGGATGGATCTTACTGCTTGTTTCGTTGATCTTTCTGGCTGCCACATATATTGAACAGCGGGTAACAGTGGAGTTGCCATTTAGATCTGCCGAGGGTTACTCTGGCAGTGTCTCGCTCGCATTGCCTGTAAAAGTGGTTGCTGGTGATCAAGCAGAAATTCGCACGCTTGTTTCGTTGGATGCGAATCAGACGCCGGTTTCACCGCTCACACTGGCTGGCAGGGTGGAGGCGGGGTTCGAGGAAATATCTCCGGCTGGACTGGTTTCTGTCAATCTGGGCAATACTACGCCAATTGTGATGAAATGGACGCTGAGAACTGCCAGAGCGGAGGTTTACCCTGGCAAGCTGTGGCTGTGGCTTTCGACCGATGCTGAAAAAAGATTAATTCTGGCGCGAGATTTCGAAATTTCTTCCCGTTTACTCTTAGGCTTCAGAGCCGAGCAAGTGCGTGTAGCATTCATCATCTTGATACTACTTTCAATCATGATGCTTGGCTTTGAACGATTACGCCGGAAATGATATCACCTGGTTGTTAGTTTAAGGTCAGTTTATTATCTATGATAAAATCTGATTGAAGTAATCACGCCAATAATTAGGAGCTGTATGTTGCACGAATGGTTGTACCTGATTATCTTTTTAACGATATCTTTACTCATTCCTGCAGTGGCGATTGGCGTTTCCACGCTTCTCTCCCCCAAGAAACCTGCACCTATTAAAAATTCGCCTTACGAATGCGGTATTGAAACGGTCGGACCAACCGAGATACTGTTTAAGGCACAATACTACCTTTATGCCCTCATTTTCCTGATTTTTGATATTGAAACAGTACTGCTGTATCCTTTTGCGGTGGCGTATAACCGGCTGATGCTGTTCGCGGTGGTCGAAGTTGTGATCTTCATCCTCATCCTTGCGGCTGCCCTGGCATATATCTGGCGCAGGGGTGCACTGGAATGGGCGTGATACCAAGGATGGGTGAGTTGGCATGAGCTTCATTTCCGATCCTGTGATTTCAATCAGTGATTGGCTGCTTTCAGTTCTACTGAGCTGGGGCTTGTCTGCGTTTTGGGTGCAGTTGATCCTCTTTATTCTCGGTGCAGGTCTGCTTAGTTTGGGTGCGATGCTGTTTACGATTTTCCTCATCTGGCTGGAGCGAAAATTAGGCGGACGCATTCAAGATCGGATTGGACCCAACCGTGTCGGCCCCTGGGGCTTGTTTCAACCCTTTGCCGACATGGTAAAAATCTTTACCAAAGAATACATCACCCCGACCGGCGCAGATGTAGTTTTATTTAACCTGGCACCTATTTTGGCGATCGCAGCTGTGCTTGCCATGTGGGCAGTGATTCCACTTTCTTCGACAGTTTATGGCGTCAATATAAACATTGGTGTAATCTATGTGCTGGCAATTGGCGCACTGGGAGAGTTGGGCATTATCCTTGCCGGTTTGGGATCAAATAACAAATATGCTTTACTGGGCGGTTTCAGATCAGTGGCTTTGCTCCTCAGCTATACCGTGCCGATGTCAATTTCGCTGCTCGTACCGGTGATGCTGGCCGGCTCAATGGGGCTGAACGATATTGCAGCGGCGCAGCGGGTGTGGTTTATCTTTCAGGCGCCGTTGGCTGCGTTGGTGTTCTTCATCGCCTCGATAGCAGAAAACGGTCGCGCGCCGTTTGACCTGATCGAAGCTGATTCTGAGATTGTCGCGGGCTTCAACATTGAATATTCAGGGTTGAAATTTGGGATGTTCTATGTTGCCGATTTTCTGCATGCCTTTACCGCCGCCCTTATCTTTACCACCATCTTCCTTGGCGGGTGGCGCGGCCCAGGCGCGGAACTCTACCCGATTTTGGGCTTTTTCTATCTGTTGATTAAAACAGCCCTGGTTTATTTCCTGACGATATTAATCAGGTTCTCTTTACCCCGGCTGCGCCTTGATCATATGATGGCGTTCAATTGGAAATACATGGTGCCGCTTTCGTTGGTTGCTCTGCTGGTTACAGCAATTATCGATAAGGCTCTCGCTGCCAGCCAGGATTGGCTGCGCATCGCAGTGTTGATGGCGGTTAATATTGTCATTTTCCTTGTAATTGATCGTTTGGTGAGCGTTTATCGTCGGCGTAAATCGATGGAAAGGTCGGTGGTATCTCAACCCCGCCCGGTCGCCATGGCAACAAAAGATCAATCTGCTGAGGCTGCTGAGGTGATTTCATGACTGGCATGCAGTTGATTTTTCTCATCAACGCTTTGGTGACGATTTTTGCCGGTTTGAAGATGGTAACTGCCAAACGTCTGATTCACGCGGCTTTGTGGCTCATCTTAACCCTTTTTGGCGTTGCGTTGGTTTTTGGGCTGCTCGAAGCCAGCTTCTTTGCCATTGTGCAGGTAATGGTTTATATCGGCGCTATCGCGATTCTGGTGATTTTTGCCGTGATGCTCACGCGCGAAGCGGTGGATGATACTTACATCAAGAATCATCTTTGGCTTGGGACTGCACTGATTGCGCTCATTTCTCTGGCGGCAATTCTGCTTGCTGTTGTCACCTGGCCGCAAGCCACAACCCTTGCAGTTCCTCTCACAGATGCACAGAAAGACATCGGTGAAATCGGTGTGGCGCTGCTGAACCCGCAAGGTTACCTGGTTCCTTTTGAAATCTCTTCCATCCTGCTGCTGGCGGCGCTGGTGGGTGCGGTGCATGCTGGCATTACCAACAAGCGAGAGGATAAATGATTCCACTTTATTGGTTTCTAACCCTCTCCGCAATTTTGTTTTCAATTGGGTTGTTCGCTGTGATCACCCGGCGAAACTCTATTTCGATTCTCATGGGCGTGGAGTTGATGCTCAATGCTGCGAATATCAACCTGTTGGCGTTTTGGCGTTATCTGTATGCGCCACAAGGCAATATGGATGGTCTCATCTTTGCTTTGATCATTTTTGTTGCCGCAGCCGCGGAGGTGGCTGTTGGTTTGGGCTTGATCATATCCGTTTACAGGCGGCGTAAAACTATCGTTGCCAATGACCTCGATACGTTAAAAGGATAGCCAGGAATGTTGATGACTTCACAAAATTTACTCCCCTGGTTGATTCCTTTACCTCCCTTGCTGGGTTTTGTAATAATTCTATTTCTAACTAAAAAGTCCAACCGCTTAAGTCATAACGTAGCGCTTCTCGGAGCGGGGCTTTCGTTTGTCGCAAGCATGATCGTGTTTGCCAAAGCGGTCAGCACGCCCGGTTTGGCGGCAACCCCATTTACTGGTTCGATAAATTGGCTGCCTACCGCTGATACCTGGTTGAAAATCGGCGTTCTGGTTGATCCGCTCACGGCGGTGATGCTTTTCTTTGTTGCTTGGACGGTGCTGATGATTTTTGTTTACAGCATCGGCTACCATAATTTCGGGCAGCCTGCCGGGAAGCACGATAAACCTGGCTTGCCACCATCCGGCACAGAGGTCACCGTCCATGGGAAAACCCATGTGGTGCCTTCTGTTGAACCGATTTATGCGCGCTTTTTTGCTTTGCTTAGTTTGTTTGCCTTTGCCATGTATCTGCTTGTGGTCAGCGACAACCTGCTCACACTCTACATCGGTTGGGAAATCATGGGCTTTTGCTCCTACTTTTTAATCGGGTTCTGGTATGGCAAAGACTCAGCGCGCAAAGCTGGTATTAAAGCCTTTATTACCACGCGTATTGGCGATGTTTTCATGCTCCTGGGGATGGTAGCCCTTTATTCAGTCAGCGGCAGCCTCAACTTCCACGATATTTTTTCCAACCCCGAAACGATGGCAATGCTGGCGGACACAGTGTCTCCGGTATTTGGGCTCAGTTGGGCGGGGTTGATTGGCTTGTTGTTGTTTTGCGGCACAATTGGTAAATCAGCGCAGTTTCCGCTGCACGTCTGGCTGCCAGACGCCATGGAAGGACCAACGCCGGTTTCGGCGATGATTCACGCCGCCACGATGGTTTCTGCCGGCGTGTATCTGACCGCCCGCATCTTCCCGCTGATAACAGCCGGCTGGCACCACGGCGAAGCCTTAACCGCACCGATGCTGGCGATGGCGGTAATAGGCGGGTTCACGGCTCTCTTTACCGCAACGATTGCAGTGGCGCAGAATGATATTAAGCGTGTGCTGGCATATTCCACAATTTCTCAGCTTGGGTTCATGATTGCCGCGCTTGGCATTGGCGCATTTACTGCGGCAGTATTCCACCTGCTTACCCATGCTTTCTTTAAAGCGTTGCTTTTCCTGGGATCAGGGTCTGTCATCCACGGCATGGAGCACGGTGTGCTGCACAGCGGGGAACATGTTGACCCGCAGGATATGCGCCAGATGGGCGGACTGCGCAGGAAGATGCCGGTTACTTTCTGGACTTTCCTCGCCGGCGGTATGGCGCTTTCGGGATTGCCATTGATTACGGCAGGGTTCTGGTCAAAGGATGAGATTCTTAATGGCGTCTTTTCGGCGGGGCATATGGGTTTGTTTGTAGTTCTGGCGGCAGCCGCATTGTTGACCGCATTCTACACCGCACGGCAAATCACCTTGGTTTTCTTTGGCAAACCGAGATCAGCAGCCGCTGCTAATGCTTCAGAGTCTAAGCCGGTGATGACCATCCCCTTGATAATACTGGCGCTCTTCGCGGTTGCGCTTGGATGGGTGGGCATCCCGCATGCATTCCCCTTACTCGGCAGTTCATCTTCTGCCTGGCTGCAAACCTTTGTCGGATCAATGCTTCCGGCTGGTGCTGCGGAGGAAGTACACAGCAACGTGCCATTAATCGTCTCGGTGATCGTCTCTCTGGGCGGGCTTTTATTGGGTTGGCTGATTTATCGCCGCCAATCTTCGGCTGAGGCTCCCGACCCGCTGCAGAAGGCCCTGGGTGGAGTTTATTCACTGCTGCAAAACAAGTATTGGATCGATGAGTTTTATCAAAAGGTAATCATCAATCCGGCGCTTTGGATGGCAGATAAAGTTATCTATCAATTTGTGGATTTGAAAATCATAGATGGTGCACTGAATGGTTTGGCAGCAGCGGGTTTTTGGTTTGGTAATTTACTGCGCAACAAATTTGATCTGCCATTGGTGAATGGTGCAGGTGATAATTTGGCAGGCGCCACGAAAGGTTTGAGCTCAAGGATGAGCATACGGCAGATTGGCAAGGTGCAGCGTAATATGCAGCTGGCTATTGGCGGCATCTTGGCGATCGGTTTGGTTTTATTAATAGTTTTTATCGCGTCTTAACACAGGTTAATGAATGACTTTTTTGAGTGACCATCTTCTCTCTCTGATTCTTCTGCTGCCGCTGGCGGGTGCACTTATCCTGCTTATGGTACCGTCTTCCAAAGAGAAGGAAGTCAAGCTCATCGCCCTTATTCTTTCTCTAATCCCATTTGTGTTGACCCTTGTACTATGGGCGTTATTCCAATCTTCGCAGCCAGGCGGGCAGTTCAGTTTTGAGGAAAAAGCAGAATGGTTCCCGGCCATCAATTCCAGCTATCATCTCGGCATTGATGGGATTTCGCTGGTTATGCTGTTGTTGACCACGCTGCTAACCCCGCTGGCAATCCTTACTTCGTTCAATATTAAAGAGCGAGTTAAGGCTTTCATGATTCTTTTTCTGGTGCTTGAAACAGGCATGCTCGGCGTTTTTATGGCGCTCGATCTTGTGCTTTTCTTCCTCTTCTGGGAGATAGGCCTTGTGCCGATGTACTTCCTTATTCATCTATGGGGAGGAGAAAAACGGAATTACGCTTCACTCAAGTTTATTCTCTTCACCATGGGCGGGTCTCTGGGGCTGCTCCTGGCGATTCAGATGATTGGCGCGCTCAGCGGCACGTTTGATCTGGTTACTTTGTTATCCTCATGGCCGGCGCTGCAAGAGGGATCGCTTTTTGGACTGGCAAACTCAACCGTGAAAGCGATAGCATTCTGGGCATTTGTGATTGCATTCGCAGTTAAAGTGCCTATTTGGCCGTTTCATACCTGGCTGCCTGATGCCCATACAGAAGCGCCAACCGGCGGATCAATGAT
>JAGOVY010000046.1 GCA_018060515.1 Anaerolineaceae bacterium
GTTTGGAAACAGTTGCGCGGTGAAGCCGGTAAACGTCAGCTTGGGGGTGAGTTAAAACACGCGCTTACTCACAACGTAGGCGGAACCGGTCAAACTTGCGTGGTACACATCTTCGAAAGGAGAGATTAAAAATTGGAAAACCAATTTACGAATGCGGCTTTCAAAGAATACCTTCAAGGTCACAAATTGATGGGTACGCGTGACTCTGTGAGCGGAGAGGTTTTTTTGCCACCGCGACCCATCAACCCAAAAAACTTATCGACCGATATGGAATGGGTCGAGTTCAGCGGAAAAGGCACATTGGTTGCTTTTGCTGGAATTTTTATTAATACCAGTGCAATGGTTGAGGCTGGTTATAACCGAAAGAACCCAAGTGTGGTTGGCATTGTAAAAACGAATGAAGGACCAATGATCAGTGCGCTGATCCTTGGGCTAAATGGCTGCGAACCTGGCTCGATTAAAATCGGTACCCCTGTATCAGTTAAATATCTTGATCAGGGTGAAGGTGAAGCGCACAATACATTGCTCGCTTTTGAGCCCATATAAAGGTATTGATTAATGCCCTTTGCAAAGGTGAACGGGGTCAACCTATATTACGAATTACATGGACCGCAGGGAGCGGATGTGATCGTGCTTTCCAACGGCATCTTCATGGCAACTGCGAGCTGGGTTTACCAAGTGGCTGCGTTCAGCAAGCATTTTCGTGTACTTTTATATGATTGTCGCGGAATGTGGCAATCTGACCATCCTGATGAGCCGTATTCCATGCAGCAACACGCTGATGATTTGGCGGGGCTGCTCGACACGCTCGGGATTGAAAAAGCGCATGTCGGCGGCATTTCATACGGCGCAGAGATTAGTATGATCTTCGCCCTGAGCTACCCAGAGCGTACCCACAGCCTGATCGTTTCTTCAGCGGTGAGCCAGATCGATCCGCTTTTACGCTCGATCGGAGCGATTTGGAGTTATGCACTTGATCATAATGATGCAGAATTGCTTTTTAATTCAGCCATGCCCCTCAATTTCTCTGAAAGTTGGCTGAAATCCAACCAGGCTCTCTTTGAACCCACTCGAAAACGTTATCACCAAATGGATCTCGCGGCTGCTTCTCGATTAATGGCAGCCTTCAGTCAAATTGATTTTACTGATAAATTGAAGGCAATCTCATGCCCAACTTTGGTACTGGTTGGCGAACTTGATTTGCTGAAGCCGCGTAAATACGCTGAAATCATCGCAAGCGAAATTCCCGGATCAGAGCTGCTCATAATTCCTGATGGCGGCCATGCGGTATGCCTGGAAAAACCCGAAGCCTTCAACTCAGCGGTGTTGGGTTTTGTTCTAAAGCATAGTGAGGTTTGCAAATGAGCATCGGAATTCAAATTCCGCTCATGGTGGGCAAACAGCTCAATTACAGCCGCTTGATTACGGATGGTGAAAACGCGTTGTATGCCGGGCTTACCGGTGATATCAGCCAACATTCACCAGCTGCAACGAATACCGGGAACGAAGAGCAGGAGAGGATACTGGCAAACCCTTTTTACCTGGTGGGTATCATTGGCGCACTGTTGAATACCCGCGTCACCGGAGAGGGTTCGGCATGTATCACCATGCAGTACGAGTTTTTAGCGCCGGTTTATTGCGGTGATCGCATTGAATTTGTGATAGAGGTGGTAGGTGTTGATCAACACAAGCATCTGGCAACTTTACGCACGGATTGTTATAACCAGCATCAACATCAGGTGATTGTGGGGCAGGCTGTATTATTGGTCACCACATCTATGCTGCCATAAACACAGACAAACCAAAAGGAGGTGAGGCTCTGAAGTAACCTGGAAAAATGCAGCGATCAGAACGTCTTATACACTTAATAAAAAATATGGAGGAGAAACATAATGAAAAAAGCACTAACTTTTGTAAGCCTGATCATCGTGCTCAGCATGGTATTAGCTGCCTGCACAACCCCAACCGCTGCCCCTACTGCTGCACCGGTTGAAACTGAGGCACCGGCCGCCACAGAAGCACCAGTAGCGACTGAAGCACCCGTTGAACCCGAAGGTTTAACTTGTGCAGAACCGGTAAAAATCGGTTTAATCACCGACCTCACCGGCGCCCTGGCAATCTACGGCATCATGATGCCGCGTTCATTCATGCTTGGTATGGAATGGGCAACTGGCGCTGCTGGTTCAGCTGGTGATAAATTTGATTTCGCTGTTACCCAGGAAAACACCTTCAAGATTGATGAGTGCGAGATCGTCGTATATGTTCGCGATGATGGCGGCGTGCCTGAAAACACCACAACCATTGCCAACGAACTCATTGAAGTTCAAAAAGTTAACCTGCTGGTTGGTACGGCTTCTTCAGCCAACACCACCGTGCTGCAAGGAATTGCTTCACAGCATCAGATTCCTTTGATTGTCGCACCGGCTGCAGCAAACGATATCACCGGTATTGATTTCAATGAATATACCTTCCGCACCAGCCGCAATAACTACCAGGATGCCATCAATGAATGTACTTACCTGGTTAAGAATTATTCAAAACTGGTTCAGATTGCCCCTGATTATGCATTTGGACATGGTTCCGCAGATGCCTTCCGCGATTCATGCTCACTGCTCGGCTCAACCTTTGTCGGAGATGATGTTTTTGCACCTGCCACCACAACAGACTTCACACCCTATGTTGATTCGCTGCTTGCCACCGATGCAGAAGCCTACATCGTCACTTGGGCTGGCTCAGGATTCCCCGCGCTTGCACAAGCCGCCAAGGATTCTGGTCTCAATGATAAAATGGCGCTGGCTGCCACTTTCATTGACAATGTGTTGATGCCTCTGTGGTATACCAATGCCATCGGCAGCACCAATGGTATTCTGTATCACTGGTCTGCACCGAAAAATGAAATCAACGACTTCCTCGTTGCTCAGGAAGATGCCCGTTATGGGGTGCATCCTGACCTCTTTGATGCTGATGGTATGAATGCCGCCATCATGGCAGTGGAAGCCATCAAGAAAGCTGGCGGTGATGTTAGTGGTGCCGCACTGGTCGCTGCAATGGAAGGTATGGAATTTGAAGGACCAAAGGGTACTGTCTATATTCGCCCTGAAGATCATGTTGCAATTCAGGATATGTACATCTTGAAACTTGAGAACCTGACTTCACCGATTGCTGACTTCTACACCTATGTAGAAACCACCCGCCCCGAACCTCCTTGTCTGCTGCCTGAATCCCTGCATAGCCGCTGCGGTGACCTTCCCATTGGCACCCTGTCTGGTAAGTAATCTGTAAGACTCACGATTCCCTAAAGACCGAAAGGTCTTTAGGGAATCTCATGTATTCTTAATAACAAAAAAATGAGGTTGACAATAGCTTATGGACAACGACATCCTTTTTGAAACGGTGAATCTGAGCAGGAGTTTCGGAGCGCTGAAAGCAGTAGATGATATCAATATTCAAATTCATCGACATACGCTGCACTCAATAATTGGGCCAAATGGCGCTGGAAAAACTACTTTCTTCAACCTCTTGAGCGGCAACCTGAAACCAACAAGTGGAAAAGTTTTTTACAACGGGCAAGATATAACCGGTGTACCCATCCACCGTATGATTCACATGGGAATTGGCAGGTCATTTCAAATCACCAATGTCTTCCCAAATCTTTCGGCTTATGAAAATATACGCCTGGCATCACAGGCGATGGACAAAGGAAATTTTCGCTTCTTACGTGATGTTTCATTGTTGAAGAAAAGCGTTGATAAAGCTTGGGAAGTCGTGGAAAGGGTTGGGCTTAAAGATAAAGCCGCCCTGCCTGCGCGCGTTCTTCCGCATGGCGACCAACGGAAATTAGAGTTAGGGATGATTCTGGCACCCGACCCCGAGGTTTTATTATTGGATGAACCCACTGCTGGTATGGCTTCGGAACAGGTGCCCGAACTGATTGATCTAATCAAGAGTGTGCAGGCTGAAGGCTCAAAAACAGTTGTACTGGTTGAGCACAACATGAATGTTGTGATGAGCATTTCTGACACAATCACAGTGATGAACCTTGGCAGTAAGTTGGCAGAGGGAACACCTGACCAAATTACCAAGAATAAAGAAGTACAAGTTGCATATTTGGGGGGGCTGTATGATTTATAAACAGAAAATTTTAAATGCTCTTCAAATTCTGTATCCGGATGCCAGAGGTTTTTATGAGTAATATTCTTGAGGTACAAAATATTCACACCTTTATTGGTCAATACCACATTTTGCAGGGTGTGGATCTCACAGTTCCACGCGGCTCGATAACTGCCTTGCTGGGCAGGAACGGTGCAGGAAAAACCACCACACTAAAATCCATCCTGGGCTTAACGCCGGTTAGAGAGGGAAAGGTTATCTTCGACGACCGTGAAGTTCAGGGGATGGCACCTTACGATGTTGCGGCATTGGGGTTAGGGTATGTGCCAGAGCATCGGGCAATTTTCCGCGACCTCTCAGTGGAAGAGAATCTGAAAATTGCTGAAAGAACCAAAGGTGAATACCTGCAAAAAAAGGACTTTATTTTCGGTTTATTTCCTGACTTAAAGAAATTTCTTGCCATACGGGGAACCAGTCTTTCAGGCGGACAGCAGCAAATGCTGGCAATCGCTCGTGCGCTGGTTACCGACAATAAATTATTGCTCATCGACGAACCGAGTGAGGGACTTGCGCCTGTAATCATCGAAAACATGATTAGCGTGATTCAAGAGTTGGCAAAAGAAACCACCGTCGTTTTGGTAGAACAGAACTTTCTGGTGGCGTCAAAGCTGGCTGATTATTACGTCATTATTGAAGAAGGCAAAAGCGTAAAAAAGGGAACGATGGCGGAATTGGTCGAAGATAAAGCTACGATTCACAAATACCTGGGTGCTGCGTAGGTTATGCCATGAAAAAATTCTTAAATAATAACTCTCCATTGGTGATTACGATCCTGATTATGGCATTTTTCCTTCTCTTATCTTCGCGAGGGATGAGCACGCAGGATTTCTATATTACTTTACTGCGCAGCCTTTCTTCGGGGTCGGTTGTCTTCCTTGTGGCAGCTGGTTTTTCACTGATTTTTGGCTTGCTCGATGTATTGAACCTGGCTCATGGCACACTGTATATGATTGGCGCATATATCGGGTGGACGGTATTTGTCCGCACGGATACCTTTGTTGATCTCATCGGGCCAGTTCTATTGTTGATGACTGGACTTTCAATCAGTTTTGTTTGGAAGAATCTGGCTGGCAAACTTAAATTGTCACAAAAATCTCGAAAACTGGCAGCCTGGGGATCCATCATTGCTGCAATTATCCTCGCAGTGGTTGTGCTAACACGCTATCCAATTGCGTTTTGGGATCTTGATATCTATACAGAAAGCCCGGTAACTTTTTCGTTTTTTGCAGATCAAGGAACACGATTGCCTTTTGAGCATGAGGCGTTTATTCTAATTTCACCCTTCATTGCCGTCATCGGCTTGCTGGTCGCCAGTGGGCTTTTCGGCATCGGGATTGCGCTCAACAATAACGAGGTGAGCAGTGAGGGTAAGAAACCATTAAAAAATTATCTGCTCTTTTTGGGATTAGTGATTTCAGCCATCTTGACTATTGTCTTCAACGATCAACTAACTGAATGGCTTGTGAAGATTGACTCCACTTGGTTGTTCTTGGTGGCTATCATTGTGGCAGTATTGGTTGGTGCAGGTCTGGGGGCGATTATGGAAACCACCATGATTCGCCCGCTCTACAGCCGCCCGATCTACCAATTGATGTTAACCCTTGGTTTAAGCGCCATCGGTATCGAAATGGTACAGGCGATTTGGGGAAGGCCGGGGTTCATTATGCCCAAGCCGGCGATTGTGAAAGGTGCAGGTGAAGGCTGCCCGGCAACGGGGATTGCCGACTGGCTGCAGTATCGCTGTGCGACTATCCAATTTTTTGATGGTCGAATCCGTGTTTACGATGAAATTCTTATTCCAATCATGGGGCTCCTTGTGCTGATTTCGGTGTGGATTCTGCTGAAGAAAACCCGTATTGGTATGATCATCCGCGCTGGAGTTCAAGACCGCAACATGGTTGAAGCACTGGGCATAAACGTAAGAAGAATTTTTACCCTGGTGTTTGCACTCGGTGTTGGGCTGGCAACTTTTGGCGGCGTTCTCGGAGCTCCTTCTACCGGTTTGAACACTGCCATGGGAGCCACATTGCTTACTTCAGCGCTGATTGCTCTAGCGATTGGGGGGCTAACCAGTTATCCGGGGGCTGCGTTAGGTTCTCTAATCGTTGGTTTGGTGCAGCAATTCATCATTAAATATGGTCAGATAGGAATTACGATTCCATTTACCGATATTGTGTTCAAGCCCTCACCACCGTTGGTGCCGGCATCAACAGTTTTGCTAATGGTAATCGTCCTGCTCTTTCTGCCGGGCGGCATCATGGGTAAGAAGGAATAACAATGAATAAGATTAAACTCTCTTTTTTTCGCGAATATCGTTCTTTGTGGTTCTTCCTCCTGGCGATGCTTTTATTACCCTTTGTCGTCGGTCTCTTTGAAGGGTCAAGCCCGGCTGTTGTTTGGAATAATGGAGGAAGTTATTCCAAATTCATTCAAGGTTTGGGGATTGAAATTTTCATCCTCGCCTTGTTTGCCTTAAGCTATGACCTGTTGTTTGGGATTTCAGGGCTATTGTCTTTTGGACATGCCATGTTCTTTGCGGTGGCAGCCTATGGGACAGGGATCCTACTCAAATTTTCTGATTTGCCCTTTTTCATGGTTGTGGTTTGCATCATTCTTTCCTCAATTGTACAGGCGCTGTTGTTTAGCCTGGTTTTACCGCGAGTAAAGGGAATTACCTTCGCGCTGGTTACATTGGGCATGGCAACGGTTTTTCACATCATTGTGACCTCTACCGAACTGCAAAAATTTACCGGATCTGATGTGGGTTTGCAGGGATACCCAGTGCCCGCATTTCTCAACCCTGCCAGCGAAAAATTCCGCTTTTATGTAATTGCGTTGATTATTTTGGTGGCGATGTTTATTCTCTACAAGACATTTGTTAAATCACCAACAGGCAGAGTTTGTATAGCGGTAAGAGAAAACGAAGATCGGGCAAAAATGCTTGGTTTTAATACTGCATTATTCAAAATCATTGCCATGTTAGTTTCATCGTTTACTGCAGCCACCGCGGGGATGCTGCATGCGCTCTATCAACCAGCGATCATCCCGAGTGTTGCCGACTTAGGATTTACGGTTACTGGTTTACTGATCGTCTTGATCGGCGGAGTAGGCACCCTCAGCGGTGCGATTGTTGGCGCGTTTGTTTATAAGTTATTGGATTTTGGATTGCGCCGCTTCATTGGCGAAGGGTCAAGCTTCATTATGGGTGCAGTGTATGTAGTGTTTGTGCTTTTCATTCCATATGGAATTATCGGTACTTACATGGTGAGGAAGGATGGTTGGAAGAAAACCTGGAAAAGAGGCTGGCGCAAGCTGGTGGGATTGGTTAAAGGTCGCCAACCTCAAGATTAGCTTCGGCACAACCACCTTTTACTTTATGAGCGTTTGACGTGCTCAAAGTGCTCGGTAGATAAACTACTATTAGCATTAAATAACTCCCGGTGCCTGACATCAGAATCCGGGAGTTTGCATTGATTGAATTCTCTATAAGTACATGGTTATTGGCAGGTGCCGGCGCTTATTTTGTCAACTCGTGATATAGATTAATGGTCTCGTTGGATGGCGACACATCCAGGTCTTCTTGCAAGAGGGTAGTACAACGTTGAAAAACCGAATGCACGCCAGATTGATTGCCTCTAAATGCATGGCTGCGCATAAGCAGCCGGAACGCTGGTTCGTTGCAATGATCAATGGAAAGGATGGCGTGGCAAATCCGCATCGTCTCATCATAATGCGCATTGTTCAAATGATATTCTGCAAGTTTGTGCGCTGTTCCAAGGTAAACCTCGCGCATACGCTCGCGGGTTTCGAAAGACCAGGTTTCCGTCTCTCCATCGCTCAGATAATCTCCCTGATAAAGCTCCAAGGCTGCTTGAAGATCTTCAGGCTCACTCGAAGAAGTCAACTGAATAAAATCATCAACATCAAGCTTCACACAGGCAGCAGGGTTCAAGCCGTAAAGCGCATCATAGCGTTGAATGAAAAAGGGGTTCTGACCTGGTTCGCGCCCTGGTTCAAGCGCGCGGTTTAAGGCATTTAACGCAACCTTCAGATTCTGGTTAGATGCCTCAAGGTCGAGGTTTGGCCACAATCGGTCTGTCAACTGATCACGGCTGAACCATTTACCTCTATTATTGATAAAGAATTGAAACAACTGGCGGGCTTTTTCTCTCTGCCAGTCGCGTGCATTGGTCAGGTTATTCCCTCGCCAAACCTCGAACTTTCCCAAAGTCTGTATTGATAGTCCGTAACCAGGGTGATAATCGGTATGAGATAGGTCTAATCCTTTGAGCAATACTTGTATCCAATCTGCTTCAATTCCTTGTTTGTAGGCTTCAAGCAAGATTGGAATGAATGGCTGAGGATCTTGAAAGCCGAGGTGTGAGGCTCTCGTGAGTAAAAAATCATAGTTTCCCTGTTTTAGTTCGCCAAACAAGCTGGGCGTCAGTTCGATTGCGCTTGCCTGGCTGCCGTTGTACCACTCGTTATATAAGAGGGCGCAATTAATGGCGGCAGAACCGAAAGAATCGCGCACATTGTGAAATATGGTCGCTCCGTTTGTCAGCCATTCTCGTGCGTTTTCGTATTTTCCTGACAAGGTAAAAGAAGTGCCCATTGTGCAATAAATCAGCCCAACAAACCATTGATCGCCTGCGCTTTCTGCAATTTCAAAGGCCTGCTTCGCAAAACGTTCCGCCTCTTGCAGCTGACCGAGATAGCCATGATAGCGACACAATCCCCACAAGGGTTCAACCTGCACACGCATCACATTAAATGGTTTCACCAGATCAATCGAGCGCTGATAAAAATTCAATGCTTCTTGAAGTCGTTTTACACGCCAAGGATGGTGAGGGTGAAGCTGGCGCGCATGCCCCAGCCTCATCCAGCCCACAGCCTCAACGAACGGGGAGTCTAATTGTTTACCGATTTTTATTCCCTGCAGCGCATACTCCTCGCCCTGATCGATATTCCCCAGCATTAAATGGATCAGCGCCAACAGCAAAGGCATTTCACGATGGAAACGCTGTGGACGATTTTCAATTTGAGTAGAATCGGTTTGAAACGGCTCATACAAGTTGATGGCGTCTTGAAGATAACCCGTACGCAGAAGAGAACGGGCTTCGAGATAAATTGAATCGGGGTTGGCTTCAGAACGCAGCATGTTGGCTTCACCATGCAGTGATCGGGCTTCATCTGGTTTGCCAAGGTTTAATTTGTTTTCTGCCAATTGGTCCAGCAAAGAAGCCACCTCACTCGGGTTTTCCTGTGGCTCAAGCAGTGAGACAGCTTCTTCAAGCAAGCTGGACGCTTTGAGCGGGCGGATTGTATCCAGGTAAACTTGAGCTTGTCCGCGTAACGCCTGACTTTGCCTCAGCCTTTCTTTCATAGAAACAAAAACTCGTTCAGCGCGCTGATACGCCTGGATGGCTGCATCAAACCGTGATTGGAGGCGGTAAACCTCGCCTGAAATTAGCCATAGCGTAGGGAATTGATCCAGTATGGCAGGGCTGAGGCTGTCGATCCACTTGGTGACGGTGCGCAGGCGCCCGTTTCTGACCATTTGTGGAGCGTGTTGTTCAATCAATTGAGCAGCAGCCAAGAATTCATTGCTGGCAAACAAGTGAAAAATCGCATCTTCTGGTGATTGGATTTGGGTAAAGTACTTTGCCGCTTTGATATGCAGGTCTTTAATTTTTTCAGGGTTTTTTCTTCCATGATCAAGAAGGAAATCCTGAAAAAGTCTTTGATATCGGTAGGTGGTGTCATCTACGGAGTATGTGAACAACCCTCGATCAAGCAGGTCTTGCAAAATCAAATTGCTATTCGAGGTGTCGAGGAGAGCGTTGCACGAAGCTGCATCCATTTGCTGCAGCACCGCACTCGAAAGAAGGAATGTTTGAAGTTCCTCTGTTTGTCTCATCAATACTTCATGGGCTAGGAAAAAGAAAACCTCTGAAAAAGTTGCGGGAAGTTCACCAAGAATTCGGTTCAGATTGCGCGTTCTACTTGTTTGCAGGCGCTGCCAAATCATTTGTAATGCAATCACCCAGCCATCAGAGTAAGAAAAAATTGAGCTTGCTTGTTCGAAGGTGATCGGGAAGTTGTAATGCTCTCCAAAAAACTGAGAGATCTCACTTTCGTTAAAAGAGAGTTGTTTTTGGTCGATTAGATAGAGCATGTTCTTCACCCGCCAACGGATGATGGCAGGGGTATCTGGGATGCTGCGGGTTGCAACTGCCAGGTGCAGGCGGGGCGGTTGGTTCTCGATGAGCATTTCAATCCAATGAGAAATATCAGAAACATCGCTCACAATGTGAAAATCATCCAATGCTAAAACTGCGTCTTCTTCCAAATCAAGTGTGAGCTGATTGAGAAAGCTGGTGAACACAGCCGAGAAGGCGGCAATGCCGTTTTCTTTGAGTTGGTCTAATAGGTTGGCTGTTACCGGAAGAAAAGTGGAAAGTAGATGAGCCAGAAAAAGGATCGGGTCGCGATCTGGCTCGGTAATGGTGTACCAGAATACTTGTTTGTACTTCCCACTTAGTTCGATGAGGGCAGTGGTTTTACCAAAACCGGTTCCTGCATGAATCATCGTTAAAGGATAATCGAGCGATTGCTGATAAGCCAATTCCAAGCGACTGCGATGAAAAAGATTTTTCTGAAGCTTGGGAGTGATCAGTTTGCTTTTTATGACCATTTCTGGAAATGTCATATATCAATTTTAGCGCATATCGGCGAATCGTATGATGGACAGTCTCAGCGGGCTCAAGAATAAATTCATCGAAGAAGAAAGCTGAAAAAGAAAATGACATGAGAGGTTGATGCTATTGCCTCGGCGCCTACAGGGTGAAGGATGCGTTTTAAGAAAAGCTGGCTCGAAGTATAATAACGCTATGAGTAGAATTGCACATATCCTGGGGGGGTGGTCGGTAAATATTGGCAACGCCTTTTTTCAATTAGCGGGGCATCAATTATTGCATGAACTCTTTCCACAATCAGAAATTGTGATTGTGCCCGAACAGCCAGGCTATCCCTCTTATTGGAACCGTAAAGGGGGCAACCCGGAAAATACCTTTAATTATCTACAGGCTATTCAGCCCGATTACTTGGTTCTGATGGGACCGGTGTTTCGAAAAGAAATTTTCTCAATATGGGGAAATATATTGGAGGAATTGACCACCGCAGGCACAAAGCTGGTCTTGTTGGGGGTTGGCGCAATGACCTATACCAGTGATGATATTCGCCTTTACCGTGATTTTCTCTCCCGATATCGTCCAGAGCTGCTCATCACCCGAGATCGCGATACGTTTGCTGAGCTGGGGGATTTGGCGAAGTCTGCCTTTGACGGGATTGACCTTGGCTTTTTCTATTCAGATTATTATCCTGCTCCTGTAATCGAGCGGTTGGCTGGTACTGTTGCTGTAAATTTCGATAAACTTCCCGAACCGTTTTTCTCGCTTAATAAGGTTATTTCTACTGCCGACAAACAATTCGAGTTTAAAGGCGACCACTGGCAGGTTAAGTTTCCGCGTTACAGAAAATGGCTGGCACAAAAATCGCGCTATGGCATGTTCCTGGAGGGGCTTCTGTTCAGCGGAAACCAAAGCGAGCGCATTGGCAGCTATGATGTCGTGCGCCTGGATCACCGTCCACACCCGATGGTGCGCGCAAAAACCTACCGCTACCCGCAAATGATGGTGAACGATACACCGTTTCCGTACGCTGATATTTACGCGAATTGCGCGCTAACGCTTACAGACCGGGTACATGCAGCAGTAATGGCACTGCAAAATGGCAAACCGGCGATGCTTTTTTCTGATTCACCGCGCATTCGCATGCTCGACAGATTGGGATTGGATGATATCGTAAAACAACCGGTTTTGCTGGAAAAAAAGGCTTTGGAAAACGAAAAACAAGCACTAAAAAACTTCTTAAAATTGAACCTTCTTTAATTGTTTTAACCATGAACAAAGTGATTAAGTTCTGCCTGATTATGAAGAACCCTCAATACCGGAGGGCTTTTCTTCGTCATCGGGTAGCCGCTGCTGTGGAGCATGAAAATCTATTCAGCAGGATAGGCAGCGAATTGGAAACCGTAGTGGATATCGGGGCGAATCGCGGTCAATTTGCGTTGATTGCAAGCGTTCATGCCCCAAAGGCGCAAATCCATTCCTTTGAGCCGCTTGGGGAAGCCAATGAAGTTTTCCGGCTTGTGTTTCAAGAGCAGCCCAATGTAGTGCTGCACAAACATGCCATTGGGTCAGCATTGGCTGAAGCGCTTTTACATGTTTCGCGTGCTGATGATTCCTCCTCACTACTGCCCATTTCAGATCTGCAAGTTTCCATTTTCCCAGGCACTGAGGAGTGTTCAGTTCGAGCCGTTGAAGTAAAGCCATTGGCTGAAACCTTGAATAAGGCCATGCTACACCCGCCCGCACTCTTGAAGATAGATGTGCAGGGCTATGAGCTTGAGGTGTTAAAAGGGTGCGCTGACTTGTTAACTTCATTCAATTATCTGCTTATTGAAGGTTCCTATGTGGAATTGTATGAAGGGCAGGCGTTGGTGGACGAAATCATCCAATATTTAGATCTTGCAGGATTTGAATTCGTTGAGCGGCAGAATTTGATGCGCAACAAGCAGCATGAACCGATACAAGCTGATTTTTTCTTTCAGAGCATATAGGATAAAATAAACCCTTGAGGTAAGGGTTTAGTTGGGTAATAAAAAACCTCGAGAATAGAAAGCGGGACATCGTTTGCGTATTTTTCTTCATGATTATGGCGGTTATGCTTTCACAGCCCAATTGGCTGCTGGGTTGGCGAATACGGGACACAGCGTCTTTTATTCGTATAGTATTTCAACTCAGGGTATGAAACGCTTTAGTTTACAAAATCCCGTAGACAACCTGACCATTGAGGGAATTCGGCTCCCGCAGCGCTTTGACCGCTACCGCCTCGACCGGTATCGCTATCTGCATCGTCAGCAATACGAAACAATGCATGGGAAACTGGTTGGAAAGCAAATAATGAGATTCCAACCTGATGTGGTTCTTTCAGCCAATGCACCGCTTGACTCGCAAAGGATGATTCAAACAGCCAGTAGAAGGGTTGGCGCAGGGTTCATTTATTGGATGCAGGATTGCGTCGCTTCTGCCATGCATACTGAGCTTGAGCACCGAATCCCAATGATTGGAGGGTTAATCGGCAATTTTTACATTAACCTGGAGAGAAGAATGGTAAGCTCGAGTCAGGCACTCATCCTTGCATCTGAGCAATTCACAGCCAATTTGGCGTCACAGGTCAGCGCAGCCGTACCGACAACAACAATCGACAACTGGGCTCCGTTGGCTGAACTTCCGGTTTTATCAAAAAATAATGCCTGGTCGCGCTCTCACGGGTTAGCAGACAAATTCGTCTTTCTTTACACAGGTGTGTTAGGGCTTAAGCATAATGGGCGTTACTTCATTTCTCTGGCTGAAGCCTTTCGATCACAGACTGATGTCAGGGTGGTGGTTGTGGCTGAAGGACGCCTGGCTGAAACGCTCAAGATGCAGGCTGTTTCGCTTGGCTTGCAGAATCTCATTATCCTGCCGTATCAGCCAGTAGATGATTACGCTCAAATGCTTGCCGCTGCCGATGTATTAGTGACTGTGTTGAACCAGCCCGCCGGTCGATATTCAATCCCTTCCAAGGTTTATGGGTATATGTGTGCTGCTCGCCCGCAGCTACTCTCCATAGATTCCGAGCATTCGATCTCTAAGTTAATTGAAGAATATGGCATGGGATTGGTATCGAGCCCTGATGATGTTGCCGGATGGATCTCCCACGCAGATCGACTTTACCAGAATCAACTGCTGCGGCAGCAAATGGGTGAGCGTGCCCGTGCCTATGCGGAAGAGAAATTCGATATCGACGCTATCGTGAACCGCTTCCTCTCCGTCATCAATCGGGTTGTCGAAGGCTGATAAGTAAAGAGCCAAGATCAGGCACATATTTAATCCGCTTTTCGCCTCAGATTGAAAAACCGATACAGACAAAAATAAACCCCATCCTATTCGAGATGGGGATTGGGGATTGTTGCCAACATTGTGAATTTTATCGTACCACAGGATACCTCAAGCGTTTTACCCATAAGAGGTAGGCTGCCAAGCCAATCAAGCTGCCAAGCGAATCCATCAGCAGATCCACCAACTGGAAAGCTCGACCAGGGGTAAAGATTTGATGGATCTCATCTGAAACAGCGTAAAGCAAGGTGAGCGCGAAAACCAGAATGAATCTATTGCGTTGGACGCCGCCATCCCACATGATTGCACGCGCCAGAAGAAATGAAAGAACGGCATATTCCAGAAAATGCGCCGCTAAACCCAGAATGTAAATCATTGAGTAGCCAAACAGCTTAGTCCACCAGATCCAACGCAAAATCCCTTTGGGAATGTACCCGTAAGGGTCTGGCGTATTGGAAAGGAGGAAGATCACTACAGCCCACAGAACCACCGGAGCCCAACGGTTGAGAAGCACTTTAAGAGCTGAGGTTTGTGATTGATTATGCTTGTCCAAGCGCTACCTGCAATGAATTCCAGACCAGCCGGTCAGGGCGGATAAATTGGTTGTAGTACTCAGCATTCTTGCGCATCATCGAGAAGCGTAATTCCGGGCTTTCAAAAAGCCTTTTTACCTGAGCTACACATTCTTCAGGGGTTGAAAACTCCAAATAATTTTCATTCTTCTTGAAAACCCCTGGAACTTGGTAATGTAAATTCTCTGAAACGATTGCTTTGGCGGCAGCTACATATTCGGCTAGCTTGCCACCATTCGAACCAAATAAGCCCATGGTTGCGATGCCGATATCGGCTGCATGCATGCGCTGTAGATAGCGGTCTTTGCGAAAAACGGCAGGGTCGTGGATGACACAATCTTTGTGGTTGGCGAGCGCATACTCGCTCGGGAATATACCGCCAAAAAATTGGTGATGAAATTCTTTGCGCAATGCGCGGATACAGGCACAGCGCATTTCATTGATCGCATGTCGTTCACTTTTTATTTCATGGTCGTAGCTCTGCTGCAGTGGCCAAACTTGAGTCATAAAAATGATATTCGGTTCTGTCTTGCTGGTGGGGTGACCTTCGAAATTTTCATACCAGTTAGATGCCATGCCGCCTGAAAAAGCAAATTGTTTTGAAACCGCTGGGCTATGGGTTAAGAACAACTTGATCAATTTCTGCATTTCGATCAATCGCGAAAAATTCAAGTTTGAAGAAATTCTCCTGGCTGAGTCCATTTGCGGACCATACGAAAGATAATAAAGCCCCAAGGGGCGTATTTTCGGTGAATAGTTGGCGTGTTGGTCAAGCGAATAACTGCGTTTAAAGTAATAATCAGACCAATCGAAAACATCTGTGATGATGTGGTGGGCATCATCTGTATCGTAAGCGATTTTTTGGGTGTCATTTAAGACAAGCGTAAGAAACCGCGGCCCGTTTTTATCCAGCAGGTATCCGGAAAAGGGCGAGTACGTGCAGCGGCACTTGTTATGTGCTTGCAGCAAAC
>JAGOVY010000123.1 GCA_018060515.1 Anaerolineaceae bacterium
CAATGATTCTTTGCGCGATACGTGGACGCATCACCTTCTCTTTCTTATCGCCAGATGCGGCAATGAACTGGTTGGTTACCTTACTTTAGACGCCAACATTGTTTTGCTTTCGGCTGTGGTGAGGGATTTGGTGGTTTCTGTTCCAATGCGGCGCCAGGGTATAGGGAGTGCCTTAGTTCTCAGCGCTCAGGATTGGGTGAAGAAGCGAGGAATGACCAGGTTGGTACTTGAAGTACCTGCGAAAAACCACGCTTATAATGAATTTGCGCGAAAACTGCGTTTTAACTATTCAGGGCTGATGGATAATTATTACGCCAATCATGAAATGGTTCTATTCTATTTAAACATCTTAAAGTAAACAGACATGTTTGGATATTGGACGAATGAAATCACCGCTGTGATTCGAACGATCAGCCAGATTCTGACCGCTGGCATTGCTATCACAGCTTTTTCCCTTTTGATGTATAGCTTGTCTTTCAATCTCTCTGAGCGTGTGGCGCGAGCTTTTTCTGCCATTATGTTCTGTCTGGTGATCATTTTCTCGGCTGATTCTTTTGGGGTAACCAGCAAAGATGTACAGATGATTGATTTTTGGCTGCGTTTCCAGTGGATTGGCTTATTTCTGCTGCCTGCAACTTACCTGAATTTTTCAGATGCCTTGCTGGCAACGACCGGATTACCCTCGAGGTGGCGCCGTAAATGGGCAATTCGCTTCACCTATTTGTTTTCTGCCTTACTGATTGTTTTCCTCTTTTTCCCGTGGTTTCTGGGTGAGTTGGTCGTTGATCAGCCGCCTGCACCTTATCACTTGCCCACCGTCTTTACTCAACTTTTTTGGGTTTATTATGTGGTTATTCTGGTTTTGGCATGGTTCAACTTCAACCGCGCATACGACCGCACATTAACCCGAACAAGCAAGCGCCGCATGCTCTACCTGGTTGTCAGCGCAATCGGTCCGGTTGTTGGATCTCTCCCATTTCTTCTCTACAGCTCTACCTTTGCAAGTCAGATGACCATCTTTTTCTGGTTCTTAACCATAACGGTCTCCGTTGGGTTGATGATCTGCATCTTCATGATGGCATACTCAGTGGCATTTTTTGGTGTACCCTGGCCTGACCGCGTCGTTAAGAGCAGGCTAATTAAGTGGACCCTGCGAGGCCCAATCACCGCTGTCATCACCCTCGGCATCATGACAATTGTAAAAAGGGGAAATATCGCCCTTGGCGCTCCATTTGACGCGCTTGCATCCGTGGTGATGGTGATCACCATCTTGATTTGCGAGTATGCCATCACATTATATTTCCCAGCGCTTGAAAGGCGCCTGATCTACGATAAGGATGAGCAGGATTATCAGTTTGTGAGGACGCTTGAAGAGCGTATTATCACACGCAGCGACTTAAGGCAATTTATTGAAATGGTTCTGGCGGCAGTAACCGATCGAGTGCAGGCAAAGAGTGCTTATCTGCTGGAAAACACGGATGAAGGTTTACGGCTGGTGGAACAGACTTACGACTCGAGGATTAATGCACAAAAGCTTGAAAATCTCGAATGCATCACCCATACTACAGAAGATTTCCGTGGCTTAATTCACTGCGATCAAGATATTCTTCTGCCATTACGCAATGGATCGAATGGAACCGAAAGGGTGCTGGGTTATCTGGGTGTGTCAGGAATTGATGAGGAAATGCCGCTTGACCCTGAAACCGATGAAGCACTCAAAAGGCTGGCTTCTCGAGCTGCGATCGCCCTAAGTGACCGAAACATGCTCGAACAGGTGTTTGATACGTTGGAACGGCTTGATCCGCAGGAAGAGTTGATTCAGAAACTGCGAGCCGCAGGACGATTTAATCAACGCGAATTGCTCCTTGATGCGGACTGGATGGAAAGAAAGGAAATGCTGACTTGGGTTAAAGGCGCGCTCACGCACTACTGGGGAGGACCGAAACTCACCGAAAGCCCTTTGATGAAGCTCGAGTTGGTGCAAAATGCCATGCTTGAGCACGATGGTAATGAAACCAACGCTCTGCGCAGTGTCTTGAAGACGGCGCTCGATGAGTTAAGACCAGTAGGTGAGAGAAAATTTACTGGTGAGTGGTTATTGTATAATATTTTAGACCTCAAGTTTTTTGAAGGTAAAAAGGTGAGAGAAATTGCAATAAGGCTTTCAGTATCTGAAGCTGACCTTTACCGGAAGCAGAAAGTGGCAATCGGTAAGATAGCAGATACTCTGGTGCAAATGGAGATGCAAGGCCTTAACAGCAAAACTGAAGAAAATTAATCCATTTACTGTTGTGGGCGGGAGTGTTTGTGATGTCGGATGCTTACCAAAATAAGGTTTCTGTCTCACCAGCTGATCAAACGGATGAGGGCTGGTGGGCTTCTGTGATGTCTGATGAGAATCAAGTCTATTCCAGAGTAAATGAAATTAATTGTCAGCCTTGCTCGCCGAAGACACCCAGTAATATTGATTGGGAATGCGCCCGTGAGATTTTTGAACGCGATGAGGTGGTATTACTGGATGTAACCGGTTACAACCGCGGCGGGCTGCTGGTTCATCAGACTGGTTTACAAGGGTTCGTGCCTGTTTCACACTTGATTGAGTTTCAGGTTGATGCCAGCGAAGAAGAACGCCAGCAATGCCTGACGAATTATGTGGGCAGATCGTTGTATTTGAAAATTATCGAGTGTGAGCAGGAAAATGAGAGAATTGTCTTTTCTGAGCGGGCGGCACTTGCAGGCGAAGGTAAGCGTAAAGAGCTGTTTTCTCTACTTAGTGAAGGCAATACGGTATGCGGCGAAGTGACAAACATTACAAATTTTGACGCCTTTGTTGATCTTGGTGGGGTTGAAGGGTTGATTCATGTTTCTGAACTTTCATGGGGCAGGGTAGAAAACCCTGCTGATTTGCTGGAAATTGGCCAAAAAGTAAGGGTGGTTATCCTGCAGGTTAATCAGGCAACTTCAAGGATCGCCCTTAGTATGAAACGGTTATCAACCAACCCGTGGGAGCGGTTATCGGAAATCTATCAACCTGGCGACATTGTCAGCGCTATCGTAACCTCTATTACACGTTATGGCGTGTTCGCCCGTCTTGAGGATGGGGTAGAAGGGCTGATTCATATTTCGAATATTTCAGATAAACAAGCCAGAAATGATCTCCAAGAACAATTTGCCCTGGGGCAGCAACTCGCGGTGACAATTGTTCATCTCGATGCCGGAAAACGCAGACTTGGGCTGGGGCTGATCAGCGAATTATGAGCACAAAAAAGCCGTCCAAGAAGGCATCTGAGGCACCGCTAAAAACCGAGCAGAACGTGTGGCATTCCTTTCTTGATCGTGTGAAATCGTTATACCACCACCTTAAGCCGTTTGGCTGGGATTTGTTGGGCACGTTTTTGATATTACTCGCGATCTTGTCACTTCTCGGATTACTCAACCTTAGCCGCGGAACGCTTCTTAATACATGGATTCAATTAATCAGAAATGCGTTTGGTGTTGGTGCGTATTTACTGGTATTTGTATTAGCGGCATTGGGTGTATTAATTTTTCGGCATGGCGCCGGTCATCAAATTCCTTTGACTTTAGGCCGAGTCTTGGCGATTGAAGGCTGGCTGTTGGTGACACTGCCGCTCTTTGCGTTTATGGGCGGAGTATCGCTTGAGCGCGCCTATGAAGGTTTGGATGGCGGTACCTTGGGTTGGGGTTTGGTTCAGGTATTAGTTCCAATCCTCACCAAACCATTTACATTGCTTTTTTACCTTTTCCTATTTTTTATATTTGCTGGTATTTCAACTGGTATGCTTTTCAAACTGGTCGACAGAGCGCGCGAGTGGAGTCGGGTGAATTTGCGCACTCACAAACCAGTAGAGAATCGTCCTCTCAACAGCCAAAGAGGGACTCAAGAAAATACTTCTGCTCAACGAAGCGCCAAGGCTGTCAAGTCAGGTCGACGAGAGCGACCAGTGCAACGAGAGAAACCAGCGTTGGTGAGCTGGCGGGATCAAAACTTACCGCCGATGGGTTTGCTGTTGGAAGATAAGGTCATTGAGCCTGACCAGGTGTTAATCAAAGATAATGCCAGAATCATTGAAGAAAAACTACGAGAATTCGGTGTTCCCGTTAAAGTTCTTGGGTACCGCGTAGGTCCGACGGTAACACAATATGCGGTTGAACCGGGTTATATTGAACGGATGGGTGCCAACGGTGAAATTACGCAGCAGAAGGTGAAGGTTTCGAAAATTTCATCCTTATCGCGCGACCTTGCGCTTGCGCTTTCCGCGCAGCGCCTCAGAATCGAAACGCCTGTGCCTGGCAGCCCTTATGTAGGGATTGAAATCCCTAATTCGGATAATTCGGTTGTACGACTAAGACCGATTTTGGAATCTGAAGCCTTCCGCACACAGAAAACACCACTCCAAGTGGCGCTGGGCAGAGATGTTTCGGGCGAATCTGTGATTACTGACCTTGAGAAATTGCCCCACCTGTTAATTGCTGGTACGACAAATTCAGGAAAATCAGTCTGCGTCACCGCACTGGCAACCTGCCTGATCATGAACAACACACCAGAGACACTGCGCCTGGTGATGCTTGACCCGAAAATGGTTGAGTTGGTTCGGTTTAATGGTTTACCGCACATGCTGGGAAAAGTTGAAACCCAGGTTGATATGATGCTGGCAGCTTTGCAGTGGGCGCAAATGGAAATGGATCATCGCTACAGATTGATGGCCGAAGTAAACGCCAGAAACCTGAATACGTTTAACAAAAAAATGGAACAAAAAGGAAGACCGACTTTACCGAGAATTGTGGTCTTTATCGATGAGCTGGCTGATTTGATGTTAAGTGCCCCTGAACAAACTGAACACAGTTTAATCAGGCTGGCGCAAATGGCTCGGGCAACCGGAATTCACATGGTGGTTGCTACACAACGACCGAGCACCAACGTGGTAAC
>JAGOVY010000124.1 GCA_018060515.1 Anaerolineaceae bacterium
ATTGTTTTTGCAGGTAAATCTGCCGCATTGGGGTCTCTCCTTTTTTGGTTTCGTCACCTTAAGGATGACCCCAATGTGCTTTTTTGTAAAGCCTTACTGTCTCATATCTATTTGAACTTGCTCAGCACAGACCGATTAATGGCGTAAAGGCGCTTGATCCAGGGTTTGTTTTATTTTGACGGATTTCCTTTATAATTGCCTGAAACAGGAGGTTGTGTGATTCGTATCCCTTATGAAGTGCGCATCGGCGAGTTGTTAAGAGCAAAAAACCGGAAACTGGTTTTGGCTGAATCGTGTACCGGCGGATTGGTGGGCAACCTCATCACCAATATTGCCGGTTCGTCTGAGTATTACCTGGGAAGCGTCACCGCCTATGCCTATGAAGCCAAAGAAGCCTTGCTGAATGTGAATCATGAAACCCTCATTAAATACGGTGCTGTGAGCCGCCTCACCGTGCTTGAAATGGCAGCCGGCGCTCGTAAATCGCTTGCCGGGAATATTCCGCTGGATTCCATTATCGGTGTATCCATCAGCGGCATTGCCGGCCCCGGCGGCGGCATGCCAGACAAGCCCGTAGGCACTGTTTGGTTTGGCTTAAGCGCATACGATGGCGACCGGGCATGGCGCTACTTGTTCAAGGGAGATCGTTTGTATAACAAGCGGGCTGCGGCGCGAACGGCGCTAAAACTGGTGATTGCTTACCTTCAGGATAAGCTGCCGCCAGAGACTCTCGTAATTTCCAGATAGGATAATTAGATAATGAAGAATCGGAAAATCCGCATTCTAATTCTCACGGCTGATGCAGGGTACGGTCATCGCAGTGCTTCCAATGCTGTAGCCGAAGCATTAACGCATTCACACCCAGATGAGGTTGAAGTAACGATTGAAAATGCGCTCGACCATGAGAAAGCGCCTTTCTTTTTGCGCGATTCACAATCTGATTATGACCGCTGGATCAAGGAAGTGCCTGAGCTTTACAAACTTGGGTATGATGCCAGTGATTCTGCCATTCCAACACGCCTGTTGGAAAACTCGCTTTCTGTTTTGCTGTTTGAAGCGATTAAAGAAACCTGCCGAAAACACCAGCCCGATGTGGTGCTTTCAACCTATCCACTATATCAATCGGCGGTGACTCTCCTCTTTCGAACCAATAAATTACACACCCCGTTTTTCACCGTTGTTACTGACCTTTCGACCGTACACCGATTATGGTTCCATAAAAATGTGAATGGCTGCCTGGTACCCAATCAGATTGTGGCAAATCTCGCATTGAAAAGTCAAATGCCAAAAGAAAAAATCATTATCACAGGCATTCCTGTTTCTCCGAATATTTCGCGAGAAAAAAGAAATCCATCAGAAATACGCACTGAGTTGGGCTGGCAAAACGGAATCACCACCATATTGGCAGTAGGCAGTAATCGCACCGAAAATCTTATGGATGCTTTGAACGTTGTAAACCATTATGGAGTTCCCTTACAGTTGGTGGTAGTAGCAGGGGGGAACCAAGAGTTGTATCAGGAATTAAAAGCGGCGAACTGGCATATACCCGTAATTCTGTATGACTATGTACAAAAAATGCCTTCATTAATGCGAGCTTCTGACTTGGTCATTTGTAAAGCTGGTGGGTTGATTGTCACCGAAGCGCTGGCGAGTGGTTTGCCGATGCTCTTAACTGACGTGATACCTGGCCAGGAAACCGGCAACGCGGAGTTTGTCGAAGATTCGAACACAGGCATGGTGGTAAACACCCCCATGGATATGCTTGTAAAATTGAACCATTTATTACGTGATGACCAAAATCTGTTGAAACAGTTTCATGTGAATGCCCTCGCCATAGGGAAACCCGATGCTGCTTTCAAAATTGCCGAGATTTTATGGCAGTCTGTCCACAAAAGCGCAGAGCTTAGTGACGCGAATTAACTGCTGTATATGAAAAGTTCTGTAAAAGATTCTGCACAAAGCAATAAAGTACATGCGGTTATTATGGTTGCCGCCCACTCTGAATGGCAGGCAGTCAAGAATCATTTTAATGAACCTTCCATAAAACAATCGCCATTTGGAGAGTCTTTTTCCACCATTATTGACGGTCATAGCTGTGTTTTCCTTCAGGGCGGATGGGGCAAGGTTTCAGCGGCAGCGGCAACCCAATACGCCATTGACCATTGGCAGCCACAGCTCATTTTGAACCTCGGAACCTGCGGTGGCTTTGAGGGGCGGAATAAAGTTGGAGAAATCGTGTTGGCGGATGAAACGATCATCTATGATATTCACGAACGCATGGGAGACCCCGAAGCAGCGCGACGCTTTTATGCCAGCCACATCGATCTCTCTTCGCTGCGTCAGCCTTTGCCGAATAACATACGTGTCGGGTTAATCGCATCGGCAGATGAAGATATTGACCCCGCGCTTGTGCAACAACTGACCGGCCGCTACAATGCGCTTGCCGCAGATTGGGAATCAGGGGCAATCGCCTGGGTGGCACATCGCAACCGCACCAGGGTTCTCATTCTGCGGGTGGTAAGCGACCTTGTGAGCAGCCAAACAGGCGAGCTTTATGATGATGGTGATTTTCACCGCCGCAGCCTTGAGGTAATGCCGTTGCTCGTGCGGGCGTTGCCTGACTGGCTTGAGCGCGCATTCCAGAGCGAATAAAAAAGAACTTGCGCAATGCAAGTTCTTTTAGAATTTCCGTAAGCTTAGCCCAAGCGGGCGCGTTCTTCCGCTACAATTTTTTCTTCCAGCTTGCGGAATAACGGCTGCGGTTGGCGCAATTGCTTTCCGGCAGACAATTGACTCGGCTGCCAGCAACCTGTGGCGTTGCTATGATCATAGCGCAATACAGTATGCTCACCGAGATCATCGCTGATGGATTGCGTATACTGCCTGCCGAATAGGCTGCCATCATATCCTAAGAAAGCATGGAGTTGATCGCTGCTAAATGGCAGGAAAGGCGCAAACAATATTTTAAGAGAGTCAATGGCTCTTAAAGCGGTGTAGATTGCCCTGCCTGCCGCCAATTTGTCGGTTTTTACAGCCTGCCAAGGGGCAGTCGTATCGAGATATTTATTGACCTCGGATGCCAGGCGCATGGCTTCAGACAAGGCAGCGCGCAGATGAACCGCGTCCAGCTCATCGCCAACGGTCTTGAAGCCCTCATCTATCGTCCGCAACAAATCAGTATCAAGTGCAGTCAGTTCTCCAGGCTGCGGTACCACGCCCTCCCAATGCTTAAAGGCAAATGAGAGCACTCGGTTTGCCAGGTTGCCCCAAGTTGCCACCAATTCGTCATTATTGCGATGGTAAAAATCATCCCAATCCCAGTCGGTGTCTTTTGTCTCCGGCATATTGACGGTGAGATAATAGCGCAGCGGGTCAGGGTCATAACGGGTTAAAAAGTCCCGCGCCCAGATCGCCCAATTGCGGCTGCCTGAAATTTTCTGCGACTCGATGTTCATAAATTCATTGGCGGGTACATCAAAAGGCAGAACCAGCGCTTGTGGAGAAGAACTCGCCGTAATTTCATCGAGTCGTGTTCCGACACCAATTAACTCAGCCGGCCAAATGATAGCGTGAAAAGGAATATTATCTTTGCCGATGAAGTAATAGGTGCGAGCGCTGGCGTTCTGCCACCACTGACGCCAGGCATCATTTTCGCCATTGAGTTGGCTGAGTTCGATGGAAGCCGAAAGGTAGCCGATTACCGCTTCAAACCAGACGTACAGACATTTAGTTTCCCACTCCGGTCCGTCACCCAGCGTTTCCTCGGGCAACCGGATGCCCCAATCGAGGTCGCGGGTTATCGGACGCCCGCGCAGCCCATTGGCAAGAATTTGTCCGAGTGATTGGCGGATCACATTAGGACGCCAGTAACTTTCGCGCACTTTTAGAAACTCCACCACCAAATCCTGCAGGCGCGCCAGATCAAGGTAAAAATGTTCTGTGCTGCGCAACTCGGGTACAGAATCATCTATTTTTGATTTCGGGTTGATGAGCAAAGAAGGTTCGAGCATATTGCCGCATCTATCGCACTGGTCGCTGCGCGCTCCCTCATACCCGCAGATATAGCAGGTGCCTTCTACATAACGGTCCGGCAAGAATCGTTTCTGGTTGGGAGAATACCACTGATCCTGGCTTTCTTTATAGAGGTAACCATTTTGTTTTAAGGCCAGAAATATATTGCGTGAAACACGGGTATGGTTTTCCGTGTGGGTACTGGTAAACAGATCGTAGGTGAGCCCGAGTTGTTGGAAAAGATCAAGGAACCCGGCATGAAAGTGTTGGTAAACCTGGTAAGGGGTGCTGTTTTCTGCATCGGCGCGCACTGTGATGGGGGTTCCGTGGCTGTCTGAGCCGGAGACAAAGATAACCTGGTTGCCGCGCAGGCGTTGGTAACGCGCAAAGATATCCGCAGGCAGATAAGAACCGGTTAGGTTGCCAACGTGAATTTCAGAATTGGCGTAAGGCCACGCCGCTGCAACTAATATGAAATCTGCCATGCTCACCTCGCTTCCTTGATGGGGGTATTCTATCACGAATCCGAATCCGTCCGCAGAAGGCGGTTTTGAATGTGAGCTTTAATATTCTGCGGCATTATTTTATGCCTCATGGATTGCAGGATTTCTAATTATTGACCATTATCAGTGGGCGTGATAAAATCCAATCGTTATTCAAGCTGGGCGCGTAGCTCAATGGCAGAGCAGTGGCCTTTTAAGCCATTTGTTGAGGGTTCGATCCCCTCCGCGCTCACTTTTCATTTACACTATTTGTTGGTGTACCCCCTGCGGGGTATGCTATTCGATCCCCTCCGCGCTCACTTTTCATTTACACTATTTGTTGGTGTACCCCCTGCGGGGTATGCTATTCGAT
>JAGOVY010000125.1 GCA_018060515.1 Anaerolineaceae bacterium
GGTATGAGCAGCAAGGCGTAATCCCTGGCAGCATCATTACACTCCGTAAAAGCAATGTTTCTGGCGAGGTAAACATACTTACTTCAAAAAGCAAAAGCTCCAGAGATTGGATTAGGACAGTGCTTGTCGGTGCTGATGGCGGAATTGTCTACGCCATGTTGAAACAAGTCATCGCGTGTAAATACGATGAGCGGATGGCGATAATGATCACCGATGTTGATGGCATTGACGCTCTTTGGAAGGAAGGAAAATCACGGCAAACTGATGAAAAGGTAATAATGAATACAATGCGTGAATTAGTTAAACTAAATCCTCAAAATCAAATTCATGCCCAAGAATTGTATTCAGCAGTTAACATCATCAAACGGATGCCTCCCAGCGTCATATTATCCATCTTACATTCGCAACCCTGGGCAAAGCACCTTGGAGACCTTTATTTCAAACTAGAGGATAATTAAAATGACAGACGCGAAAACCTTTAGTTTTGTTAGACCCACGATTGCCACACCCTTCCACATTGATTTCGAATGGTGGAAAGAACATGATTCTAACTGGCGTGTCTTTTTACAGAGCTGCTTGTGCGAAAAACATCAGGCTGAATTTCAAGACCTTGATAGCGATTTTACAATCGATTGGATTGACAACGATACTGCTGAGGTGCATCAATTAAATGGCTTGCAATCCACACTGATGGACCATTGCGCTAAAGCAGATGGTTTTCTGGTCAATCAGAGCCTTGTTAACGCAGTTTTTCGTGTATTTTTGTCGAATGGAAATGCTCCATTAAACTCAACAGAGTTGTCTGATAGAATTGGTAAACCGGCAGATACAATTCTTCGCACCCTTTCTTCACTAACAGTTTACAAAGGTCTGCGTCCCTGTCGCTAACAATCTGCCCTCGTAGCTCAATGGACAGAGCACCGGACTTCTAATCCGATGGTTGTGGGTTCGACTCCCACCGAGGGCGCTGCGTTTAAAAACTAATCAATTATTTAAAGTGAAATTAATTATGAAACAATCGAAAAAACAGTGGTATGTGATGGATCTGCATATTCACACACCGGCATCCACTGATTATCAGCAACATGATGTAACGATACTTGATATCTTAAAACGAGCAGAAGCGCGCGGTATCAATATTCTTTCTTTGACAGACCATAATACAATCGCCGGATATGGAAAACTTCGGGAAGAAATCGAACAGCTTGAACTCCTCGAAAAATTAAACCGATTACTGCCAGAAGAGAAAAATAATTTGTCAGAGTATCGGCGATTATTAAAAAACATCTTACTCCTTCCCGGTATTGAATTTACAGCCACCTTTGGCTTTCATATTTTGGGCATCTTCCCACCAACAAAAAGCGTAAGAGATATTGAACACGTTCTGATGGATTTAGGCATACCGCATGGCAGCCTGGATGATGGGAACCCTGCGATTGGTGCTTCTGAAGATGTACTAACCGCTTATAAGATCCTCAATGAAGCGGGTGCAATTGTAATTGCCGCCCATGCGAATTCGACGAATGGGGTTGCCATGCGCGGTTTAAGTTTTGGCGGGCAAACCAGAATCGCATATACCCAAGATAAAAATCTGCATGCCCTCGAAGTCACCGACCTCGATCAAAAGGGATCTCGTTCAACTGCTGCCTTTTTCAATGGCACAAAACCTGAATATCCGCGGCGGATGCATTGTATTCAGGGGTCAGATGCTCATCGCCTTACAACCGATACAGTACGAAAGAAAAACCCAGGTGTTGGCGATCGTGCCACTGATGTTTTACTGAACGAACCTACATTTGACGGTTTACTAGAACTTTTTCGGGCTAATGACTTTTCAAGAACCAGACCCCACCGCCAGGTTCCTGAAGCAGCTATAGATTTTGTTCAAATCGCACGTGATGAAGGACCTAACATCATTCAAGATTTTCATGAAAATATGAACGTTAGAGGTGGTAACCTTCACGCCGTGCTGGCTGATATTTGTGCTTTTATCAATACGAATGGCGGTTCATTGTTTATTGGGGTTTCAAGTGATTCTCATAAACCTGTAGCTGGAATCGCCAATCCTGAGCAGGCAATCAAACAAATTGAAAAAGAGGTTCAGAACCGTATCAGTCCTCCGGCTCATATCAGCTTGGATATTCAAAAACATATGAACCTCTCAGTAATCCGGATTCTAATCCCACGAGGCGAAGAAGCCCCTTACGCATTAGATGAGAATAAAATATATATTCGTGATGAGGATGAGACGAATATTGCTGTTCGCGATGAGATTGTTTCCCTGGTGTTACGCGCAAAAGAGCTTCCTTCGCTTCCGTCAAACCTTGAAAAAGAGGTTCAATCGAAACCAAATCAGGATTCAGAGACTTTGGATGAGTATCATCTACTTGAACGACCAGAGCCGCGTACAGGCGTTGAGGTCTTGTCACCCTCTGTCAGAGGTGGCAAAAGCTTTTTTACCATGCGAGATCTGCGTAATGGCAACCTCGTCAAGAATGTCACACAGGCTTCTGCACGTCGTCTTTGGCATTATGCCATATCAAGATACAATGAGATAATGCCTCAATTGGGTGAAATGGATATTCTGTGGCGCGGTGATTACGGTATGATTCGACAGTACCAACAGGGGAAGAATTCACTCTATGACTTCATCTTGAAAACCCCGGAAGGTTACCGGTTGTTTTTTGGTGTAACGCCAGATGGAATTCATGGAATTTGGAAATCTTTTCTTGAAGAAGAAGAATAGGGTTTTTACGCGTAATCTTGTATATCAATGGAAAGCCACGAATACGGCTTTCCGTTTTTTATTAACGTTATAATTAATAAACAATTGAAAAGGTAAATTATGGCCACAGCCTTCCACCTCTTCCAGCTTCAAAAAATTGATTCTCAGGTGCTCGCAAACACCCGAAGAAGAACACAAATAGATATGATGCTTGCCAATGGTGCGGAGATTGATTCTGCAAAACAAGAATTAATTGAAGTTGAGAATATTTTGGAAAAATTGTGCTTGGAATTAAAGGCTCTTGAAGAGAAAATCCTTTCCAAACGGAATAAAATGGAACAATCCGAAGCGTCTCTTTATGGTGGCGGTGTTAAGAACCCAAAGGAACTTCAAGACATTCAAAAAGAAATCAGCTTATTGAGAACCACTCTCTCATCGCTGGAAGAAGAACAACTATCGTTAATGATGAAAATTGATGCTGCCGAAGTTGAACGCCAAGCAGCACAGCAAAAAGCAACCCAAGCGATCGCAGAATTTGAAAAGAGGAGCTTGCCGCTGCTCGATGAAATAAATACATTAACAATTCGTAATTCTCGTTTAAAAGAAGAACGTTCAGTGTTCATTGTGCAAATTCCACCTGCTATGCTTGAGTACTATGAGAAATTGCGTGAAAAGAAAAAAGGAACCGCGGTTTCGAGGATTACAGATCAAGCCTGTGAAATTTGTGGCGCAACATTAACTCCTGCGGAATGTCAGTTGATAAAAAAACAGGTAAAAATTATGGAGTGTCCTTCGTGTGGCAGGGTCTTGTACGCTGATTAGAAACCTTCATTCAGCACAAATTCTGAAACTTATACAGTTTTGATCGCTTCTCTTAGTCGATTATCCACCTCGCCCTTTGAAATGCCCGCGACAGTAATACATTTATTGGGGCTGGAATGCCCAATTATTATTTGGATTGAAGTTGGGGGTGTATTAAGAATCGAAGCTAAATAACTGATCAAGGCAGCATTTGCCTTGCCATTTACAGGCGGTGCAGTGAGCCGAATCTTGTATGTCCCATCATCCATGATGGCATAGATTTCGTCCTTTGCCATTCTTGGTTTAATTCGCACAAAGATGGTGGCTTTATTTTCTACATTCTTGCTTAATCTTTTGGTTGTCACTCTTTTTATATCAGCGCCAAGATCAAATATTCCAAGATGTAAATGATTATTAACAACACGATCGGACTGAAATCGAGGTTATTGATCGGTGGAACTATACGCCTGATCGGTGCCAGGAGGGGGTTTACGATTGAGTCTAAAATTTGTCTGATACGGTTGTAAGGCGGCAAGATAAAAGACATAAACACATCAATGATGATGATTGTAGTAAAAACACTAAAAATTGTTCGAATGATTGTATGCATAATTCACTGTATTATATCGTTAAGTTGCTACCTTTTTCCCATGATCGCTTCACCAACCCTCACCATTGTTGCCCCCTCTTCGATGGCTGCAGAATAATCTTGACTGGTGCCCATAGAAAGTTGATCAAATTGAGCGAGCTGATAACTACCATTGATTTCTTCCAATAAATTTCTGCATCTGGCAAAGATTGGTTGGTTATCTTCAGGCTTGTTGACCAAGGGTGGCATGGTCATCAAGCCGCATAAGCTAAGCGCTTGCAACTCGAGAAGATCATCAAAAACCTCAGACAGAACGCCAATGCCTCTTTTCTCATGTACAGAAAATCCCTGCTTGCTTTCTTCGCCATTCAGGTTAACCTGGAGCAAGATGGGCAGAGTTATGTTGGCCTCAGCGCAAGCTTGGTTGAGCTTTCTTGCAACAGAGATTCTGTCAATTGATTGGATATACGAAAAAGACTGTACGAGAATTTTGATTTTTCGACTTTGGATATGGCCAATCATATGCCATTTTGGTTTTATTCCATCAGGTAACAATGTAATTTTGTCACGAATGTCTTCGGGATAATTTTCTCCTAAGAATTCTGCGCCGGCGTTAACTACTTGAATTATCCTTTCGATTGGCTGTTTTTTTATAACGACGATCAGCTTCACAGCATTTTGCGGTCTGCCAGCACTGACGCACGAGTTTTGAATATTTTCTTGTATTCTTGTAT
>JAGOVY010000047.1 GCA_018060515.1 Anaerolineaceae bacterium
GATGTCGGTAACTGGTCCTTCCAGCCTGGCAACCGCTGCAGAACCTGCGGTGGCGATGTTAGTAAGCCCCATATACTTGGCGGCTTCTGCTTTAGGTGCCATGTCGTTGGCGATTGCCCAGTTAACGCTGAGGAAAATTCCCAAACCGATGCCCATAAAAGAACCGAAAATGAGTAATTGCGCCGGCGTGACCGCAAAAATGAGCAGCCCTGCTCCAATGGCGCCGATGACGGAAGATAGAATCTGCAGCTTCTTGCGACCAACCTTGTCGCTCAGAGCGCCGGCGACGAGACTGAAGATGACGAGAACGGTCACAAAAGTACCCATTACAACTTGGGTGAACATGATCGGGTCTTGTTCTGGGAATTTGTCACGAATGAAATATTGAGCAAAGGATTGGAAGCCGTAAATCCCCACCAGGAAGAGGAATCTGCTGAAGAGCAACTGCCAGAAATGTTTGTTTTCAACTGTCTTGAAATCGAAGGTTTCTTTGATGACCTGCCAAAGGTTGATTGATTGTTTTTTGTCACTGACAGAGGATTTTTCTTTAGTGAATAACAGGGTGATCAAACCAAACACGACCAAGACGGCGATAATAACGCTAATTGCCAACTTCGGGTCAGGGTCTTTCGAGGAGATGAGGAAACCCATCAGCAGTGACGAAAGAACCACGCCGACCATATCCATGGCTGTCTTTACTCCACTTGCCAACCCAAGCTTTTCTGCGGGCACCTCATCGGGGATGATGCCCTGAGCCGGACCATGTGCAATGTTCGAAGATGTTTGCAGGCCGATGTAGCCGATGAAAAGCGCCGGCAGACCGCCGATGAAGCCCATAATCGTAAGAAAAATCAGATCACCTGCAGTTCCCAACCAAATCAATGGGCGGCGGCGTCCGATTCGCGCCTGCCAGCGGTCGCTCACTGCACCGGAAACTGGCTGAACAACCATGGCAATGATGAGCCCGAAAAAGGTGAGCAAGCCCAGCCAGGTGTTCTTCTGCGTGTCGGGAATATACTTGAGCAGAACAGCCGGAAGGATGGTGACATGCAGGCTGTTCCACATGAAGCCAAGCCCGATCCAATAGGCGTTGATCGCAAACAAATACCAGGTGCTCATTTTTTTCATGCGCATCTCCAATTGAAGATTAAGCCCGTGAGGTTTGAATGGTTATTCAGGTTTTGTATTGAAAACCATATCCCAAACAGGTGAACTTACCCCAAAGCGTTTTTCAGGGGTTTTATAATGGTGCTGCATATGGTAGCGTTTGATATATTTTGCATAGCCACTGCGCATGGGGAAATGATGAGTGGCATAATGGGTGAGGTCATAGATAAGATAACCTACGGCAAACCCTGAAAAGACCGGCCCCACCCATTGCGGCGATTTTAAGAGGGTCACAAACAAAAGTTGAAACAAACCGTAAAACAGCAGTCCGAGCGGTATGGAGACCACCGGTGGCATGACGAGACGACTTTTTTCCTGTGGTTGGGCATGGTGGACGCCATGGAAAAGGAATAAAACTCGCTCTGCTCTATCTCCTTTTACGTGCATGTGAAATACAAACCGGTGAAGCAGGTATTCTGCCAGTGACCAGAAGAACAGACCGACGATGAAGCCGATGGGGATGTAAAATGCAAAACCTGCACCGGTGGCTGTGACGATGGAGCGGATGAGAAAAAACAACGCCACTGGCAGCCAGATAATAACCACAACGATAGGATTGATGTGTGAAAAGAATTCAAGAAAGTCTGACTTAAACAAACGAATGGGAACATCACTGTGGTCGGTAGGCAGGGGTGACATAAAAATCCTCCGTGAGATTTCAACAAACGACTTGTTGATAGAATAATTATATTCTGGATTCCTGAATTCAGAATGGCTGACAATCTCCCCAAGAATTGCCAAATCCGCGGAAGAGGACTGTTTCTTGTCCGCGGGCTTTTAGAAGAACCTCAATCGCTGGGTGGATAGCCAGTGATGTCGCGAATTTCGTCATAAAGCGGCTTCAAGCGGTCGTACATCTTCAGGTATACACGATTGTAGAGTTCATCATACATCTTTTGGTGTTCTTTGTTTGGCTCAAAGGTTTCGCCTTTGTGAGTCATTTCACGGATCGCGGTGGAAAAATCAGGGTGCAGCTTTAACCCGACTGCAGCGTCAATCGCGGCGCCGAGTCCGCTGGTTTCGTAAACATGGGGTTGTGAGGCTGGAAGACCAAAAACATCTGCAGTAATCTGCATCGCGGCTCTGCTCTGACTGCCACCTCCGCTCACTCTGATCTCATTAATTGGGATGCGCGTTCTTCTAACCGTACGCTCTGCGCCTTCGCGTAGTGCGTATGCCAACCCCTCGAGGATGGAACGATAAAAATGGGCGCGGGTGTGTACATCCCCAAAACCGATGGTTGCACCTTTGGCTTCGGGACCGGGCACTTTTAAGCCTGGAGACCAATAGGGCTGAAGTGTAAGGCCTAAGGCCCCCGGCGGAACTGCGTTGACTAAATCGTCAAAAAGGTCTTCTGTAACAACCCCGCGTAGTGATGCCAACCTTTCTTCATTCATTCCGAACTCACGCTTAAACCACGAAATCATCCAAAAACCACGATAGATTTGCATTTCAAGTGAATAAGACCCTGGAACAGCGGCGGGATAAGGCGGAATGAGCGGAATGACTTCAACATAGCGGTTGAGGGTGGTGTTGATGGTGGCAGTGGTACCGAAGGAGAGGCAGGGGATGGCGGGATCAAGGCTTCCTGCTCCTATCACTTCGCAGGCTTTATCAGCTGCGGCGGCGATGAGCGGCAAGCCTTCCGGGATGCCGGTCATTTCGGCAGCTTCAGTTGTGATTGAGCCAATTTGCTCCGCAGGTTTGACGAGTTCAGGCAGAAGGTTCTTATCCATTGGCAGGGCTTGCCATTTCCAATCTGTCTTACCGCTCCAAGCATGTTTCTTATAATCGAAAGGTAAGTACCCTACAATGCAGCCAACAGAGTCGGCGAACCTTCCTGTCAGGCGCATGCTCAAATACCCTGACAGCAATAAATATTTGTACGTTTTCGCCCAAATTTCAGGCTGGTATTTCTGCAGCCAATTTGCTTCGGCTTCAGATTGCAGGTAGGAAACTGTTTCGCTCATACCGGCGATTTTAAAGAGCACTCCCCACATCCCTCCAACCGGTTTGAGGCCGCTTGTTCGGCGTTGATCAAGCCAGTGGATGGCGGGGCGCAGTGGGTTTCCATCTTTATCCACGTTAATCAAGGTAGAGCGTTGAGTAGTCAGTGCAACACCGGCGATGTTTTCTTTCTTGACGCCGGGTTTTTCCCACAACATTTTGCAGGCTTCGCAAAGCGCCTTCCAAAAAACTTGTGGATCTTGTTCTGCCAGCCCTGGGGCGGTGGAATAATAAGGTTCAATTACGACACGTGCAATCGCAACTTGATTGCCCTGCAGGTCAAAAATCATCGCACGGGTGGATTGAGTTCCTACATCGATCGCGAGCAGGTGTTCAGCTTTCATTTTATTCCTCCAGGTTCTTGCTCCAACGCATCTCTTTCTGCTCGGCTGACATGTCTAATCCAAGCGTGCCGCCGGGGTTCATAATGTTCTGTGGGTCAAAGTGTTTCTTTAGAGCACGAATAACGTCCATTTGCGCGTTGCCTATTTGTCCTTCGAGCCATGGGGCTGATTGTTTGCCAACGCCATGGTGATGGCTAATGGCAGCGCCGCTCTTTTGAATTTCAGTTAGAATGCCGTATTGTAAATCAAGATATTCATTAATTGTATCGATTTTTGAAATAAAAATGAAATAAAGATTCCCCCCCTGCGGGTATGCGTGCGAAAGGTGGGTCATGCAGATTGTGTTGGGGTGATTTTTAATAAATCCTCTGACCCTGGCATGAACCTCTCTCATTTGCGACCAGGTTACTGCACATTCAAGCGTGTCTGTGAGAATTCCAAAATCCTGCATAGCTTCGCGCATATATGGGTCCCTGAAGCGTCCTTTTTCCCACTGGCTGGTGGCTGGTGCAATACTGATGTTAAATGCGCCATGGGCTCGGCAGATCCGCCTGATTTGCCGATTAACATTGCGTGAAAACCCTTTTTCACCATCGGTAAGACCCAATAAGAGGCATTTTTGCATTGGCTTGTAACCAGCGACTTTGAGTAAGGAGTCTGCTGGCGTGCCTTCAATATGGTAAAGCTTCATTGCAATATCGGTTTCTTCAGGGTCCGACAGGCGGAAAACTGAAGGGTATCCACATTCAGACTGCATGATTTCACGACAGGCAGCCATTGCTTCATCCCAGTTTTTGAACATATAGCTGTATCGGCAACGGTTCTCAGGCTGCCATCGGAATATTCTCAGTGTAACTTCAGTGAGCACGCCGAAAGTTCCTTCACTGCCGATCATGATCTGGTCAAAATCAGGGCCAGTTGCGCTGCGCGGGTGCGGGCATGTTTTGAACTCGCCGCGAGGGGTGATATAACGCTGAGAAATGACGATGTCCTCTATCTTGCCGTAATAGGTGGAGTTCTGCCCTGCGCCTCGCGTGACCACCCAGCCGCCGACTGAAGAATACTCAAATGACTGGGGGAAATGTCCGCAAGTATAACGGCGCTTCGCCCCCAGCCGTTCAGGTGCGTTGTTGAGCAATTCTTCCAGCTCTGGGCCAGTCATACCGGGTTGAACGGTGATGGTTTGATCAGTCTCATTGAACTCAACCAGACGGTTCATATGCACACTCAAATCGATCGTGATGCCCTTGCAAACCGCTTCCACTCCACGTGTAACGGTGGATCCGGCACCGAAGATGTTAACGACGATATTGTTTTCATTACAGTAATTGATTACTTGTTGAACTTCTTCGCTGGAGTTTGGGGTCACTACGAGTTCCGGCAGATTTTCAAAAATATGCCGGCGCAGACGCAACGCATCGATCATTCCGCTTCCATATGAACGGCTAAGCCTGGTGTAGGTATCGGTATGGAGATTAGTTTCGCCGAAAATGGCACGCAATGCTTCAACATGCTGCGGCTCCATCCTGATGGGTTGATTATCAGGCACTTCTTCGAGGCCAAGGTCGAAGGGTTTCAGCAGGTCATGTTCTTCGAGTTTGAAAGTTTCCATCATGAGTTTTACCAAACCGCTATTCGGGTGTTTAAACTCAGCAGATCCACCCCATTTGAAGAGCGAGCGGTAGGTACCTTTAACAGCGGGTTCTTCGTACCAATTGGGTGTAAATTTTCTCTTAGTTGCCATAATCTCCTTCTCCTATCTACTGCCATCTGGTGACGGGCTGTAAGCCTGATTGTAAATATCACGATAACGAGAATATTCTGCTTGCCAACGCTCATCATCCCAGCCCAGTTCAGGTTGAGCAATCTCACGCACTCGCTGAATGATGCCGCTGGCGCCATCAGGCTGGAGAATACCCAGCCTGACCCGGCGCAGCAGCAGATCGTCGAGGTGCTCAACTGCACCATTGCGGGCTGCCCAACGCAGTTCAGACCATAAATTCACTAAACCGTTAATTGGGTTGTTCTCACCTGCAGCAGCGCCTTCTATTATCTGGTTGGCATCAGCGCCATAACGCCCGCAGAGGTGATGCCAGGACGCCAGGTCAACCTCTTGTGAAGGCTTGTCAGTCGAGAGCGAGGCGAAGTATGGCTTTCTGCGTTCTAACCCTGCCAGATGCGGTAATGATGGCTGTGCAATTTGCAGGGCTTCTTCAGCCATAATGCGGAAGGTGGTGTATTTTCCACCTGTCACGGTGATCAAACCGCTTTCTTGCCAAACTACATGCGCTCGAGATTCTTTAGAGGGGTCAGCTTGACCGGTGTTAATCACCGGGCGCAAGCCCGCAAAGGTGGAGATAATATCAGAGGGATTGAGTTCGAGGCTGGGGAAGGTGGCGTTTGCGGCTTCGAGGATATAGCTGATTTCAGCCTGAGAAATATAAGGCTCACTTTGAGACGGCGACCAAGGGTGATCGAGGTCTGTGGTGCCAACCAGGCTTACGCCTTCCCATGGAATGGCGAACATGGCGCGATTGTCTTTTGGATGCAGCAGGGTTACGGCATAAGGCAGATTCAAGCGCTGACGTGAGAAAACCAGGTGTGAGCCACGCAGCTTACGTAAGCGTTCAGGGGCTTGAATACCTGCGCGCACTTCGTCACTCCATGGACCGCTGGCGTTGATGACCACGCGCGCTTTCACTTCTTTGTCGCCCAGTTTTTCAATGCTCTGGTCGCTCACCAAGGCACCTCGAACCTTGCCGGATGTGTCTTTCAAGAGAGAGGTGGCTTTTGCATAGTTGATGGCGCTGCCGCCTGATGCCACGGATTCCTCGATCAAACGCAGCACCATGCGGGCGTCGTCCATTAATGCGTCATAGTATAAAAATCCGCATTCCAGCCTCTCGGCATCGAGCGTGGAACATTTCTGTAGAATCTGAGATTTACTCAGGCGGCTGTGCTTCCACTTGGGTGCGAGCAAGTCGTAAATCACCACTCCCAGGGCGAATTGTTGGATTTGTTTGTCATCATTTGGGCAGGGCATGAGAAAACCCAGCGGGGTAACCAGGTTTCGAGCTTCTTTCAGCAGCCATTCTCTTTCTCTGACTGACTCACGGGTTACACTGAACTGTTTGTTGCGCAGGTAGCGAAAACCGCCGTGAATAAGTTTGGATGATTTGCTGGAAGTGCCGCTGGAAAAATCAGCCCCCTCGACCAGCAAAGTTTTATACCCGGCGTGTACTGCGCGCCGCAGAATCCCCGCGCCGGTGATTCCGCCGCCAATTATCAAAATATCCCATTCCTGATCTAACTCTTGCCAGACTTGCTGACGCCAACCTTTTTTCCACATAAGCAAACCCTTTCAGTTTCAATTATTCCTTGTTGAAAAGCTCGTTCCAAAAGTGTAGACTCTCGCGCATTATGCTGCGCGTCAATTCCTCAGCCATGAAAACATCATTAGATAATGCGGCAGACAGTAGTTTTTTGTAAAAAGACCTGGAATGGTCGCGGGTTTGTGATGAGGCGAAATAAACCAAACCTGAATCGCGATTGAGGGTGGTGAAACCATTGAGAATCAGGGTGAACACAGGGTTGCCTGAAAGCACAGACAGACGATAGTGAAGTTCGATATCGACCCGGGTGAAATCTCCGGCGGTGTCAGAAACGGTCTGCATGGATTCGAGCAGGTGGATCACCTCAGCAGGTGCGTTGAGGATTGCTTTACGGGTATATTCAGGCGCGAGCAAAACCCTGATCTGCAGCAACTGGGAGATGAAATCTGATGGTAAGTGTTGTTGGTGGCGGGCGATTGTGGAAAGGATATGCAGGTTTCCCTCGTGCCAATAGTCACGCACACGAGTAGACTTGCCATGGTGAATTTCAAGCCAGCCATCACGCGAGAGGCGCTGCAGCACTTCACGCAGCGTTGGGCGGGTGACACCCAGCATGCGCGCCAGTTCACGCTCTGGCGGGAGTGTGGTGTTAATCGGAAAACTGCCGTCGAGAATGGAGGCGATAAGCTGATTTTCAGCCATCTCAGCAGGCTTTTGCGGTGTTGTCCACTCGGTCATGGTTCACCTTGGTTGTCGTTACAGGATAACTGGTCAGACCAGTTAAGGCTATTTTAGCACTTTTTACACAAAATTCAAGTGCTAATAACGAGTTATCCACAGCTATATACGCAATTTACCGCAGATGTGGCGTACCACCGTCTTAGCACCCCCACACCTGCCGAAGATGAAAACATTTGGCATGAATCCTGCCTATTGCAGCGGCTGAGGATGCCTCTATAATAACCATATGCAAAAGCAATTAAACAGCACGAAAATTTGGATTGCCAGATTGTTGATTGCGCTCGTAACCGTAATGAATCTTCAGGCAGCGTTTCAGTTTATGCTGCGGCCGCATAACTATGCCTGGGGCTTTGAGCTGAGTGGGACACCCGGCTCTGCCATCTTGAAAGGAATGGGGTTGTTATTTTTGATGTGGAACATCCCCTACATTTTTGCTGCCGTCCACCCGGTGAGGAACTTCGTCTCGCTGATCGAAGCGCTGTTGATGCAACTGGTGGGTGTTGCCGGGGAGACGATTCTGCTTTTGCAACTGCCAGGCGGCCACCCAATAATCCATGCCAGTGTGATGCGTTTCATAGTTTTTGATGCTGCGGGGTTGCTGTTGTTGCTTATCGCGTTTTGTCTGTGCCTGAAACAAGCGCGTCAACGGAAAAAGACGGTCAAGGCTGAGATGTGATTTACGGTACTTTTGCGGCCTTCTCAAGAATAATGTAGCCGTCACCTTCGAAAGCTAAAGAATAGTTTTCAGTGAGTAGCTCCTCAAGTTCAGGAAACTCTCTTGTAGTATCTACACCCGATACCCAGGGTTTGTTTTCAATAACCTGTATGATATAGCGCGGTTGGGCAGTTTCCAATTCTTTTATGAAAGTTTCTCGTAATCCCTGTATGTAAGGGTTCGAAACATCATGATAAAAGTGGTAATCATACATAAAGCGGGTTGCCAATTTAGCCTCGGCGATCAGCATCGCGTGAATGCTGCCTCCTGTCCAATCCAGCGGTTGAACGGTATCGCCTTGCGGCAGATTTGACTCGAGCCACTTGGCAAGCTCATCCACCCGCCCTTGTTTTGGCGCATGGGCTGCTGCGTCAGGGGTGATGTCAGCAACCACATTTTGTGTGTATTTTACGGGATCCAACTCCAAAAACAACGACCCGAGGAAAATAGCCAGTATGAGCAGTGCCAATCCATTACGGTTGTTGGATTGCAGCTCAAAAAATAGGGTTATACAGAGCGTCGCGCTCAGGCTGACGAAGAAGGCAAAGGGGAGATAGTGGTAGCTCCAAAACTTTCCCCCAAGAATTGGGTAAATCATGTATGCTGCGGTGAGCGCCAGCAGGAACCAGATAGATGCAAACTTTCCGCTGGTTTCCTTGCGTTTTGTGATCAGCCAGCCTGCTACAATCATGGCGCATAGCAGCAATGTGGGGTAGCCGCCCACACGGATGGTGTTTCGCACCAGGTAAAGGATGCGCTCAGACCCGCGTATAGCCTCGTGCCCGCCAGAAAGCCCGGTGTGCAGCGGTAGATAATTCCAGAAGATATCGAGAAATGCCTTCAGCGCGCCATTTGACCACAACCAGAGCAGAGAGAGTGCAATGGGCAATAAGAAACCCGCGCCGGTTATCAGCAGACCGCGGAGCAATTTTGGGTGAGGTTGATTGCGGCGGCGCAGCCAGAGAAAATAAAACAGAAAAATCGGTAAAGAAATTGCCAGCTGCGGTTTAAAGAGACTGGCAGTTCCCAGCAGAAAGCCCATCAGCGCAAAGCGGGTAAACGAGACACTTTTTTCAGGCTCCACCGGGATCAATAGCAGCGCCATGACGATGGGAAATAAGCCGATAAAATCACGCTGCAGGATGATTGTTTGCCCTTTGCCAAAGTAAATCAGTCCGAAGAGAATGATGCCAAAAAGTGCGCTGGTTTTTCCGAATCGAGCCATGAAATGAAATGCCGCTGCGAGCATGAAGGCAAGGATAACAAGATTAATAATGAAGAAAGCGGGATCAGAATAGCCGAACAAACGCCCAATCACGCCATGGAAAAAGAAGGTTCCCGGCATACTGGTTTCGAAGATATCGCGGTAGGGGACCGCGTCATATTCATTCATCAGAAAAGCTGCATAATGCAGCAAGGGGGTATCCTGTTCTATGCGCCAATGAAGAGAATTGCGTGCCTGTAACGCTAATAACAGTCCCAGAAATACTAGGACAATTATCAGTAAAACACGTGGAAATTTGGTCGTTAAGAACTTGGTCATTCCATTGAAGTCAGTAAATAAGTAAGTTAGAATTCTTCCATAATGATAATGCATAATGTCTGGTTGCACGGTGTGGCTGCGGCGGCATTTAATCACAATTTATGAGCGATTAAGAGGTGCAATGGGAAGTTCAAAGGCACTAACAACCAAAGAGAAGCGAATACGAGTGTTCCATCCTTTGATGATTGGGCTGTACTTTCCGATCAGCTACCTTGCCAACAATTATCTGCAGTTGAACCCGGTGGAATCGCTGCGCACCATCCTGTTTTCACTTCTGCTGGCAGGGGTTCTTTTTGGGGTGGCGCTGCTGCTGATAAAAAACAAGGCCAAAGCAGGCATCATCGCCAGTGCCGCCCTGTTCTTCTTCTTCACGTATGGTCATGTTTACCGGCTTCTTGAAGATCGCTCTTTTTTCGGACACCACCGCTATCTTATGGGTTTGTGGGCTGTTTTGTTTTTGCTGGTTATCTGGTTTACCTTACGCACCAAACGGAATCTTGCTGTAGTTTCGAACTTCCTGAATTATTTTGCCATCATTTTGCTGGCATTGTCAACGGTCTCGATTTTCAGGCAGGCGTTGGTATCTAATACTGTTGCAGAAAGCAACGCCCCTGAAATACAGCCTCTTCAGGGTAGCGAGGGTGCCCATGCCGCAATGCCCGATGTCTATTACATCATCCTTGATACATACGCCCGCGAAGATATGCTGCTGAAAAACCAGGCATTCGATAACTCGGATTTCATTGATGGTTTACGGCAAAGAGGTTTTTATGTCGCTGAATGCAGTTTGAGCAACTACAACGAAACGGTTACGTCTCTGTCTTCTTCGTTGAATATGGATTACCTCGAGAACTTCACCGGAAATTTAACCGAAAACGATAGCAACTTCTACAAGCTTGGAAACTATATCAAGCAGAGCCAGGTGATTAGCCAGTTCAAAGAGCTTGGTTACACGATTGTTACTTTTGAAACCGGATATTGGTGGCTTGATGTTTCTGATTCTGACTTGTTTGTAACGCAATACCCATCCTCTTGGTATAAAATCACGCATCTCTGGTATCCCAGCAAATATGAAAGAGATTTCTTGTACACCACCAGCTACCTTGCGCTGGATGAGTTACTCGGTTCGCTTCACATTCGCCTGGGAGGTGAGCAGCTTGCCCCGGAGCATGATCATTATGACAGGATGGTGATGAATTTCGAGACGCTGCAGAATCTGGCTGGTGAGCATAGTCCGAAGTTTGTTTACGCTCACCTGATCACCCCGCACTTCCCCTATGTATTTGCGCCTGATGGCTCTTTCCACTACGAGAAAGGCGATGATCCCGGATATCTCAATCAGCTTGAGTTTGTAAACCAGCGGATACTGACCATCGTTGACGCTTTGATCCAGAACTCGGCAACTCCGCCCATCATTGTGATACAGGGCGACCACGGCATTGATTTTGCTGTGAGGAATGCTATTCTGAATGCGTATTTTTTCCCCGGTGAAACGTCCGTAGCGCTTTACCCAACAATTACCCCGGTAAACACTTTCCGCCTCATCTTCAATACTTATTTTGATGCTTCCTACCCACTGCTGCCGGATATTGCCCGCTCTTCCACTTACCAAACCCCGTTTCAATTTGAAGAGTTTGTCGATTCTTGTGAAATGGATGGAAAATAAAAAAACCGCAGACGATTTACTTTCGCCTGCGGCAACAATCAAATAACTTAATAATGGATTCGAGTTGCTGGGCTAACGTTGAAACACAGCCGTGAAGGCGTCAAAACTCATCTGGCTTGATACCTCAATGCGGCTGAGGTAGTAGATTGTATCCTTGTCGTGAATGATCGAAGACCCCAAACCAACCGCTGAGCTAAACCCTGCCTCGTAAGTTTTTTGTACCACCCTCGGATTGATCTGACCGAATGGATAGGCAAACGTATTCACAGGAAAACCAAGCTTTCTCTCCATCTCGCTTTTTGCGAATCCAATTTCTCGATTTAAATCGACATCGGCTGCCGTCAGGTCTTCATGCGTATAGGAGTGAACGCCAATCTCCCAGCCCTTGTTGTGAAGATCAATCAGTTGTTCCGCAGTGACCATATCCTTTCCACCCACATAAGTAGTTACAACATAAAAAGTTGCAGAAAAACCGTATTTTTCAAGGATGGGAAATGCGTTGTCATAAATGTCCTGGTTGCCATCATCAATAGTAATGATCACAGGTTTAAGTGGAATTTCACCGCCTTCGCGAATTAGGCGGGCGAGGTCTGGGACATTAATCGTCTGATATCCGTTCTCGTGCAGCCATGCCATCTGTTGATCGAAAACTTCAGGAAGGATATTGTATAAACTGTAGCCGCTTTTTTCGATGACATGGTGATACATCAATATGGGAACCTCAACCGCACCGGCTGCGATTGTCATCACCGCTGGGGTGGGCGTGGATGTGATTGTCGGTGTGTGCGTCGGCTCAGGTGTCATCGTTGCCGTCGGCGTGAGTGTGGGCGGCACAAATGTGGCCGTTTCTATGGGCAATTCGGTCAACTCCGGCGCTGAAATTACATTGGAAGGCTGGCAAGCGGTTAATAGCAGCAGCGAGATTAACAACAATATAAAAGGATTTTTTCTATTCATCAACGAGGCTCATGTGTTTTTTTATAAATTTTCTCAAAACTAATCGGTTATTTTCAACGCGATTAATTAAATACTTCATTAATGAAAGGATAAATTAATTCCCAATTTGGCAGCAACACCATGGCGCCTTCATCGGTTACCCACGGTGTGACCCAATTTCTGTCCAGGGTATAGGTTTCGAACCCGAATACAGACGAGAACACAGCCCCATAGGCGAGGCGTGGCCAAGCCCAGAAAGGAACGTTAGTATCTACCGCCTGAAGCGCCGCAGTTGCCACTGCCGGGAGTCTTCCCCACTTTGCCGGGTTAAGCAAGTTGGAAATGGCGGCGGAGATGAACATCTGCCCGCGTTTTTGGCGCCAAAAATCATCACTGCCGGCGCGGTCACGCACAAACGCCAAGGACTGGGTGCCATCTAATGTGTGCGTCCCCGCTTCCAAGCCAGACATGGGTTCGTCCAAAGTGATTGTTACGCCGCCCATGGCATCCACAATATTTACGACAGCGTCAAATTTCAAGCGGACTACGTAATTGACATCAAAACCGAAGTTGGATTCGACCACACCTGCAGCGGCTTGTTTCCCCGTCCCGGGTTCGTAAAGCTCGGCGAAATAATGGGCGGTGTTAATGCGATTCTCGCCGTAACCAGGAATATTCACCCATAAGTCACGCGGGATGGAAAAGAAACTCATTCTTGGCAGCACGGGCGGCAGCGTTACGACAATCATCGTGTCGCTGCGTCCCTGCATGCTGTCTTTTGGAACACGGTCAATGCCGATCACCAGCAGGGTAGAGCGTAAGGGTGTGAAAAACAGAAAGAAGATGAGCAGGAGAATCACGATATTGCGAAAGGCGTGAGATTTCGGTTTCTCGTAAACAGGTACGTACATCCCCTGCTGTGGGGGTATATAGGTATATTGGTAGTTTTGATTCATGCTGATATTCTAACGGATTTAATCATTCTTGTCAGGGAGACAAAAAAGCCGGGAATACATTTTCCCCGGCTTAACATGTCTTATTTTCAAGTGCTATATGAAAACGATTTGCGCCCCATCTGTCATATCCATAAAATCACCGGCGGTAACGATGTCTTTTACGCCATCAATGAAGTCTTCTTTTTTCAAGTCGAACATATCCACCGACATTTTACAGGCATAGAGGTTGGCACCGGCATCGACGAGCATTTCGAGGTACTCGCGCACGGTGGGGACTTCTAGCCCTTTCATTTTCTTCTTCATCAGCGCGCTGGCGAAAGCGGTCATGCCAGGGATGATGCCCATGATCTGCGGGATGCCGACATAACCGGGCACACCCATCATGTTCATCTTCATGCTTGTGTTGGCAATCGGGGGGATCTCGAGCTTGTCGATACGTGCCTTGTTGATCATATCCATGCCCCAGAAGGTGAAGAAAATGGTGACATCAATACCATTTCCGAGCGCAGCCCAGCCCATGACAAGGGCGGGGTAAACCATATCCAGGTTGCCTTTGGAGCAAATAAAAGCGATCTTGCGGGGTTCGTCTGCCATTTGATTTTCCTCGTTTAATTGGATTTGGATTACACACAACCCTCAGGTTTGCCCAAGCCAGAGATCTTGGCGACTTTTTTGGCCGGTCCTTTGGGGAAGAGTGAAAAGAGATCTTTGGTGCTGACGCCTGAGCCATTGGTGATGGCGCGCAGTGTGGGAGCGGCGCCATTGGAAGCAGCAGCGCTGCGGCAGAAGTCGATAACCTTCCAATGAGCATCAGTCAACTCAATGCCTTCCTCTTTTGCCAATTCCAAGGCGATCTCTTTGGTCCATTCAGCGGGGTTGGTCATGAAACCCTCATCGTTTACCTGAACGTCAAGTCCTGCAATTTTTTTTGTGGTCATTCGTATTCCTCCTAAATATTTGATCTGATTATAATCTTGTCATGCCTGAAGCACTTATGCAGCATTAACCTGTTTCTTGCCCGAGAGGGAATATTCTGGCGGCAGCGGGAAGGGGATTCCGCGTAGCATGATATTCCAATAAATCCATTTGAATGAAAGTTTGCCAACGTAATTAAACCAGCTTTCCTTCAATAGCGGGAAGGGACCGACGACGGGGAAGGGGTAAACACCGGGGAGCGGTTCGACATCGTAGCTGAAGTCGATGAGCAGGCTTTTGTTGAAACCCGAAACGATATGGCAGGTAGAGTGACCATCAAATTTGGCGCTAAGCGGTTTGCCTTCGAGCACAAACAAGATGTTTTCGATGAGCGTTTCTGCCGAATAGTGCACGACTGAGCCGGCTTTGGATGCGGGGATATTGGTGGCATCGCCGATGACCCAGATGTTTTCATATTTCTCTGAGCGCAGTGTTTCTTGATTTGTGGGTACAAAGTGCAGATCATCGCCCATGCCCGACCGTTTAATCACATCTGAACCCATGTTGGTGGGGATGCTGATAAGCAAGTCGTAATTGAATTCTCTTCCGTCGTAACCGCGGATGATATTGTTGGCAGCATCAACTTCCATAACATCGAACTCGGCTTCAGTGTGAATATTCTTTTTCGTCATCACATCGCCTAACATCTTGCTCGAGACGGGTTTGGTGAAAGCGCCGGTGAGCGGCGTGGTGAAGACCAGGTCAACCTTGTCGCGGATACCGCGCTGCGTAAAGTAGTAATCTGCCAGATACACGAACTCAAGCGGAGCCACAGGGCATTTTATTGGCATTTCTTTGATGTTCGATACAACCCGACCGCCTTTAAAGTTCTTGAGGAATCCCCTCAACGCCATGGCGCCATCAAAGGTGTAATAGTCGAAAATATTCTGTCGCCAGCCATCGAGCATTC
>JAGOVY010000004.1 GCA_018060515.1 Anaerolineaceae bacterium
GCGCTGGCAAGAGGGAGAGGTCCTTCCACCTGCGCGGTTGCAAGGGCAATCACAGGGGCTGTCGGGGTTTGTGTAGGGTCAGCGGTCGCCTCATCAGGCTGCACGGTATCAGTGACCTGCCTGGGCAGCGGTGTGATGGCGATTCTCTCGTTGCTCACGGCTGCCGCCAGAACAGCCAGCGCGCGCCCGCGTTCTGTCTTCCCGTTTTCACGCAGTTCACGCTGTGATTGCGCCAGCAATGCATCTTTGGGGCTGGCATCTTCCAACAACATCAATCTGGCCATTGCCCGGCCGGTATCCGCTTCGATCAGAAAGGTTTGTGCAATAAGCGCGCGATAGTTTTGCCGGTCGCTGTTTTTCAGCATGGCAGGGCTGGTTTCAATCGCTTTCACCGGCATAATGTATGTTGCCAGCAATAGACCAATTACCGCTCCAATGACCAGACCGGTTAATAGGTACCAGGAACCACGTTCATCGTTCACCGCGCGCCGCCTGGTGAGTTGTGCAGCAGCGCAGCCTCAAGGTCAGCAATCAGGCGCATATCTCCCTCTTTGTATTCCATCCCTTGTGCGGTTAACAAACCACGCTGCACAGCGTTGAGAGCGTCACCCGGATGGATGGAATTCAGCAGTGAAATTGCGTTATCAAGGTCTCCGTTGTTATGGTAACTTTCTGCCACCATCAGCACATAATCTGCCTTGAAATCAGCGCGCAGACTGTCGAGTGTGGTATTGGTCATTTGAAGTGGATGGTACAACCAGCCATACACCACCCCTCCGATAATACCCAACAGGATGGAGATGAAAAAGCCGATCAACCTGCCTGTGCGCAACTTTATTCCTCCGGAAGCATGGGAATGTGAATTCCCTTTTTACGAGCGGTTTCAATCGCCAGCGGATAACCCGCATCAGCATGCCTGACCACCCCCATGCCGGGGTCTGAGGTCAGCACTCGCTGCAATCGGCGCGCCGCAGCCGGTGTACCATCAGCAACAATGACCATGCCCGCGTGCTGACTGAAACCAATACCCACCCCGCCGCCATGATGAAAAGACACCCAGGTGGCGCCGCCTGCTGTGTTAATCAGCGCATTGAGGATCGGCCAATCGCTGATGGCATCTGAACCGTCGTTCATACTTTCAGTTTCACGGTTAGGCGATGCCACAGAACCAGCATCGAGATGATCGCGCCCGATAACAATGGGGGCTTTCAATATGCCGCTGGCAACCATTTCATTAAATTTCAACCCGGCTTTTTCTCTTTCGCCATACCCCAGCCAGCAGATTCGCGAAGGAAGTCCTTGAAAGTGAACTTGTTCACGCGCCATCTTCAGCCAGCGTTTTAAATGCTTGTCTTTAGGAAACAGCTCGATAATAGCTTCATCGGTACGGTAAATATCCTCGGGGTCGCCTGAAAGCGCCACCCACCTGAATGGCCCTTTGCCCTCGCAGAAAAGCGGGCGGATATACGCCGGTACAAAACCCGGGAAGTTGAAAGCGTCTTTCACTCCATTGTCAAAGGCGCGCTGACGCAGGTTGTTGCCGTAATCAAATACCTCAGCACCGCGGCGTTGAAACTCCAGCATGGCACGGATATGCGCCGACATGGATTCAAGCGAACGCTTCTCATATTCCTGCGCTTCAGTCCAACGCAGCTTGTCTGCATCTTCGAGCGACAACCCCGCCGGAACATAGCTCATCACGTCATGTGCCGGGGTCTGATCGGTGACTACATCGGGAACCACGCCGCGCAGCACCAGTTCCGGATAGATTTCGGCTGCGTTTCCGATGAGTCCAATGGAGAGCGGCTTACCCTCGTCACAGGCCTCCTGAACCAACGTCATGGCTTCTTCCAGCGTATCCACTACCACGTCCACATATCCGGTTTCAAGGCGGCGCTGTGCCCGCTGCGGGTCAACTTCTACACACAGCCCCACGCCTTCATTCATCTTGATTGCCAACGGTTGTGCGCCGCCCATCCCACCCAAGCCGGCGGTGAGCACAAACTTGCCGCGCAGCGAAGCCCAACCTTTTTGCTGCGCCAACGAGCCGAGTGTTTCGTATGTACCCTGCAAAATCCCCTGCGTGCCAATGTAGATCCATGAACCGGCTGTCATCTGTCCATACATGATCAACCCCTTCGCTGCGAGCTCGTCAAAATACTGCTGCGTTGCCCAATGAGGTACGAGGTTGGAATTGGCGATGAGCACACGCGGCGCATCTTCATGGCTCTTGAAGACTGCCACGGGTTTGCCCGATTGTACCAGTAACGTCTCATCGGCTTCGAGGTTGCGCAGCGTTTTAAGGATGGCGTCAAACGCTTCCCAATTGCGAGCTGCCTGTCCGCGACCGCCGTAGACCACCAGGTCTTGCGGGCGTTCGGCAACTTCAGGGTCAAGATTGTTTTGAAGCATACGGTAAGCGGCTTCAATTTGCCAGTTCTTGCAGGTCAGTGCGCTTCCGCGCGGGCTTCTAATGACGCGTGCTTCCACCATACAGCCTCCATATTTGCGGGGTGCTTTCTCGTTCATAATTATACGCTGAAAACTAAGGCAGGCATTTAACGCCTGAGATCTCCCCCTGACCTGACCCTCAACCGGTTGGTTATGTTTGGAACAGGCAATACTGCGGGTTATTCGTACTTAAGTGCGTCAACCGGAACCAGCGATGCCGCGCGCAGCGCCGGGTAGAGACCCGACAACAAGCCGATTACGGTGGCAAAAACAAGCGCAAAAACCGGCAGCCAGGCCGGAGTCGAGGCAGCCCCGCTGGTGAGCCCGCCGCCGCCGGATGCTGCCTGGCTGGCAAAGTAAGACATTGCGACCACGTTGAGTATCGCACTCGCTCCCCAACCCAGCGCAACACCGCCAAGGCCACCCACAAAACCGATCCCCGCAGCTTCACCCAAGAAGATGCTGAGCACATCGCGATTGGTTGCCCCCACTGCCTTCATCAAACCAATTTCTCTGGTGCGCTCAAGAATTGCCATCGCCATGGTGTTGGCAATCCCAATCGCTGCCACCAGCAGGGCTATTGCCCCCACCCCACCAAAGATGATCTGCAACACCAAGAAGAACGAGTTGATTCCTTCCAGATACGACTGCGGAGTATTCGCCATATAACCCAACGCGTTGATCTGGTCTGCAACATCCAGCACAATCTCGGGGTCAGAAGCTTTGACGATGAGCATGTTGTATCCTTCTTTGTTGCGATTAATCCTCGACCCACGCGCCCATTCGCTGTATGCGGTTACCTCATCCAACTGCATATACATATTGCCATCCGCCATTCCGCGGGTTTCTTCGAGAATACCGACAATGCGTACGTTATAATTGCGCCGCACTTCTTCTCCATCTGTGGTCCACTTGATAAGGGTAAGGCGAATGGTTTGGTCGAGAAGATCCGGCGGTTCCGTCATCTCTTCTCCCGGACGTGGATTGGGGTTGTAAAAATTCTGCGGTACCCATGAGCCGATAATCATCGTTCCCCTTGAAAGCTCCGTAGTACCCTGTGCAGCGGTTAAGCCCATATCCGCCAGATCATTAATATCCACACCCATAATGCCTCCCCAAGACATCAGGTTACCAAAACGGATTTCAGAACTGGCCTGCAAATAATCGTGAATGATGGTTTTGCTCACGCCAGGTATCGCTGAAATCTCATTTATTGCATTCGGGGTAAGCATCTTCATACCGGAGTCATCATAAACCATCCCCCCGCCCCCTGAACCACCTATGTTTACCTCCTGGTATCCAGGGTATACCTCAATACTGGTGAGATCATTAATACCCCAAAGCTGCTGGGTGGCGTTCTTTTGCAAACCAACCGCCAGAGACACCAATACCACCACAGCTGCAGTACCAATGACCACGCCTACGGCTGTAAGCAGCACCCGACCTTTACGCCGACCAAGGTTGTAAATTATCAAACTCACCAGATCAATAAAGCGCATCGGAGATCCTCTTTATCAGCCGCCTTTGGATGGTACCGGTATAAACTCGCCGTCTGGATATTCTTCTACCGGGTACTCCTGTACCGGCTCCACCACACCGCTGTCAAGCCCAATCATTCCTTTAAAGAAGCGCACCACTTTCTGCCAGAATGTTTCAGGGGCAGGTTCCACAACCTCACCGCCGGGATTTTCGCCATTCATATCCGGAGGAATCTCCATAGCGGGCTGTACCTCGATGGGAATTATCTGTTCAATTGAGCGCGGTTGATTGAAATCATCTGTGAAACTGATCGTGATCTTTAATTCCAACGGACCTTCTTGATAGGGGGTCAGGCTGGTATCGAGGGTGAAAAATCCGCCAGGGTCAAGCGCGCCTACCAGCATCACATTATTAAAGACGTCTGCATTCTCAGCAGTGACCTTCATATTGCCCAGAACGCTGGTTTTTCTGCCCAAATTGGTGATTTGCAGCGGCAGGATATTTTCCATGCCGGCAGTAATCATCCCTGCGTCGCGGTAAAAGCTTACCTCCACCTGCGGCAGTGAATAGACCAGCAAAGTAATGATCTGGTCATCCACAATTCGGTTGCCTTTAGAATCTGTATAGACGAAGGAAAGCTTCAGCGGATACGCCCCGGGTTGTGCCGTAACATTCACGACCAATTTTTGCGTTACCTTTACTTCTACATCTTTGTTGATATCACCAATCACCACAATATTCGAGCTGCCAAGCGGGGCAAAGGTGGTTAAATCACCGCCAGAACCGGAAACACCGCCAGGTTGGGGTGTGCCCATATCATTGGTTACCGTCACACCGCCGCCGATCACCGCTGAAACTCGTTTGGCATCATCCTGACCAAGGTTCTTAACATCCAATTCCAACTCGAAAATTGAACCAGGCTGCAGCGGGTCTACATCTGTAATGTAGCCTGTGACAACCAGCTGCGGACGCTGCGGAACATTGGAGGTGGAAGTTGCTACGCCAGAGGAGGAGGGCTCAGCAATTACGATGGGAAGGGTAAAGTTCTCTGAAAAAGCGTTGCCTGAAGCATCGGTATAACTCACAGTTGCTTTAATACTGGCGACATTTGCCCACATCAGCGCTTCACCGATAAGGAACTTCTGGCTCACCGATGTGCTGCCGCCAGAATCAATGGAACCGACAGAACGTACCCCGCCGGTATCGCGCGGGAAGAAGTCGCCGCCATCAAAGGTGACCACCACGTTATTGGCTCTTGCCGAACCATCGTTGCGCAAAGCCATCTGCAAGGTCATTTCATTGCCGGCATACAGCTTCTTGTCGCCGACGGTATAACTGCCAATGGTCACCATCGGTCTGCCGGCGACTTTGGCAGGCTTAACGCTGGTGTTAAGTTGTATAGATTGAGTTGTCGTTCCATCTGACACATTGATAACCGAGATATCGTTTTGTCCTTCAGTGGCGCCCCCCGGTATGGGTACAACCACGCTGACTACGGCAGATCCACCGTTCGCAATTGGCAGTGAGGAAGGGTTTAAGGTTGGGTCTGATGGTACAACAGTTGGGCTAATCCACGGGGAACCTGTAGTGCTTTCTGCGGTAATATTTGCTGTCAAGTCAGCGCCGCTGATATTCTGAATGGTCACAGTATAAGTAACCGTTTGCCCAGGGAGACCGCTCTTGGCATTGCCGCCGTCTACAGAAATGTTAAATGAGGGAGGGGTTGGCGCCTGCGCGAGCGAGTTTGAGGTGATTGCGCCTGCAACAAACACCAGTAATAAAGCGATAAATGAAATCTTCTTGAATAACCTGTTCATATTATTTCATCCTGTTCTTCGAGGGTTTGCGCCAGGTTTTCGGTGGCTTCTCGATATTGTTCTTCTGATACTACCAATCCATCCAACAGATACAGTGTGTTTGTGGCAAACTGCCGCATGCGCGGATCGTGTGTCACCACAATCACCGTTTTCCCTGCCTGATGCAGCCGCGAAAGAAGTTTCATGATGATCAGTCCGCTCTGGGTATCCAGGTTGCCGGTGGGTTCATCCGCCAGAATCAAAGGCGGGTCATTGATCAATGCCCTGGCAATCGCGACGCGCTGCTGCTGTCCGCCTGAAAGTTCGGTTGGTTTATGGCTGGCGCGGTCGCTCAAGCCAACATTTGTTAAAATTTCCTGCGCGCGGCTACGGCGCTGTTGGTGCTTTATACCCGAAAATCGAAGTGGAAAACTCACATTTTCTTCTGCCGGCATCGACGGAATTAGATTAAAAGATTGAAAGATGAATCCCACGCGGTTACGTCTGAACTCAGCCAGCTTATTTTCATCCATCTTATCAATCTCGTCTTCACCAATGATGATCGAGCCAGAGGTTGGCCAGTCCAACCCGCCGAGCAAGTAAAGTAAGGTACTTTTGCCAGAACCTGACGGCCCCATAATCACGGTGAATGACACGGGCATAATCTCCAGCGATACCCCTGCCAGAGCAGAGACTGTAACCTCGCCCATGGTATATATCTTTTTCAGGTCATGAATCCTGACCAAAGCGGTTTCGTTCATTAATGTTTTCCGTTAGGCTAAAAGTAAAAACCGCCTGTCATGTTCAGCCCACCCAGTGCGGCAGAAAGCAGGTTGGGGATGCCCACCAGTAAAAGCAAGATGAGGATGGAAATTGCAGTGGCCATCCACGCCTTTGAACGTGTTAACCCTGAAAGTGGTACAGACCCCAAAAGCAGCAGGACAATTTGAAAAATGAAGTAGATGTCGATATACCCAAGGAGCCCTCTGAAATATGCAGCCATACCGGTTGCGCTGCTGTCAATGAACCCGGAAAGCCCTGACGAAGTGACCGCGGTTTTGGTGAACAGCATCACCAGAATCTGCACAACCATGCGTATGGCAAATGGAAGCATCGACCAGCCAACAAGGTTATAGGCGCGCATGCTGCCGGCACGGCTGCCCGCGAGCGTGAGGCTGAGATACATCAGGATGCTGAGCAGGAACCAGGGGAACCATACGCGCAACAAGCCTGAAAGTAATGGGAAGAGATAGAGAAACAGCGGTGAGGTTTGTTGCGCCTGCCCTGCAAAAAACTGTTCTTGCATCTCGGGTGAGTAATACTCAAAGTTAGGCGGCGTTGTGCTGCCCATCTGAATGAGGTTGCGCTGAATGGGTGCACCAATAAGCACAGAAAGCACAACCAGAATCGAAAGGATCAACAGCGGAGTCAGCCAGACGGCTTTCTCGTGCTCTACAATCTCCTTGATTGTTTTCCTGGGACGGATGAAAAGGGGAATAATCCAACCAAAATTAAATCTTTTAAAGAAAGGAATTGGGGTCGATGATTTCGATGACAAAGCACACCTCTTTGATTAAGGGTATAGCCATAAGACGAATCAATAGTAACATAAGTTCCCATACTCACGCATTAATGGTTTGAACTGCTATAATCATCCCGGGAGTTTTTACATGCGCGTCAAGGTTGGTGTTGAAAACAATATCGAGGGAAGGTCTCTTGCCTGGGCATTGGATTACCCTGGTTGCTTTGCCTATGGAAAAGACGGCAGCGATGCTATTTTGCGTATTCCCCATGCGCTGCTGCGTTACAAAGATTGGGTGGATAGCCACGGTCCGCTCAGCTGGATGTACGGCTTGGAAGATTTTGATATCTACCTCGATCAAACTTTCGAAGTGTTCAGCATCCAGCCAGAGAATGCAGAAAACAACACGGGTTATGAGGTCAACGCCTTTTTTCGTCATGACGAATCTCCCCTCACTGTCGAGGATATTCACAACGGCATGCTGACGTTGGAATGGAGCCGGCAAGACCTGCTCGAACTGGCAGCGGCGCTAACCCCTGAACAAATGAACTGCTTACGCGAAGGTGAGCGCTGGAGTGTCGAAGGGGTGCTGCGTCATGTGGCTTCAGCCGAGCACTGGTATCTCACTCGTTTGAACCTTGCCGCAATACCCTATCGGCAGCTGCCTCAGGAAGTTTTCGAACGGCTTTTTGTGGTGCGCCAAATGTTATTTGCTGCTCTACCTGCTTTGGAAGGTGTGGGGAACATCGTTGATGTTGACGGCGAGCTTTGGTCTCCGCGGAAGATTTTACGCCGCGCAGCATGGCACGAGATTGACCACATCGAACACATCTTTAAGCTCATTACCCAATAGTCAGAAACACCTCCCGTTTGGGAGGTGTTGATTTGTGCAAGTCAGGAAGGCAGGTGCTTCTGCTTCACTTAGGTGAAGAATCAAGCCCAAGCAGGCTGAGTCCAAAGAAAAACAGCCCAAAAATGCCAATTACCAGGTATACAATCAACGCCATCATGCACCTCCTCTACACTTTCCGAAAAACTCCTTGAATTAAAATTAATGCTTACAGGCTGCAAACCATTCGCAGCGGTTTATTAATACGTTAAACCCCAGAAGTCATTGCTCGATACTGTTTTTGTGACTTGGTATTTTTATTCGAGACCTGTTCTTATGATGAGGTTCTCACAATAGGCTTCTGCGGGCGATTACCCCCACACCCCGGCAATGGCCTGTCGACAGAAGGCGCATTCACCCGCCGCACTGATGTGATAGCCGCTCATAATGTATCCATGACGAGAAATTAACACCTTGCCGCAGTGCGGGCAAAAGGTATCTTCCAAAGAACCAACTCTTCCCGGCAGATTACCGGCGTACACAAAATGCAAGCCAGCTTCCTGCCCAATCTCCGCCGCACGCTGCAGCGTGGAGGCTGGCGTGGGCGGTGCATCTTCTTTGTAGTCTGGGTGGTAAGCCGTCACATGCCAGGGGATGTCGGCTGAGACGGAAACCAGGTAGCGTGACAATTCCCACAGCTCTTCGGTTGTGTCGTTCAAACCCGGAATTACGAGCGTCACCACCTCAAGCCACAGCCCCATTTCCTTTATTCGCTTAATGGTATCGAGCACCGGTTGAAGCCTGCCGCCCATCTTGCGGTATTCACTGTCGCGCATGCTTTTAAGGTCAACCTTGTAACTGTCAAGCCAAGGCGCCAAATAATCGAGCGCTTCGGGGGTGGCAAAGCCGTTAGAAACATAGGCTGTCTTTAGCCCCTTCTGCCTGGCAATTCTGAACACCTCAACCGCCCACTCAGTCGAGATGAGCGGTTCATTATAGGATGAAGCAATTGCCTCCGCTCCATGATCTAACGCAAATTGAACCAGACGCTCAGCAGAAATTGCCTTAAAAGATTCAAGCGCCTTCCCGGCGGCAGGGTCGCGCAGTGCTTGCGATGAAAACCAATTTTGGCAGAAACGGCAGTGGAAATTACAGCCCAGCATGCCAAAAGTCAGCACCTGGCTGCCGGGTAAAAAATGGTTGAATGGCTTTTTTTCAATCGGATCAATCTGTACCCCGGCAACGTATCCTTCAGGCACCATTAATACACCGGCATGGTTATAGCGTACACCACATATTCCGCGACGCCCAGGTTTGAGCAGGCAGCGGTGCGCGCACGCCAGACAGCGCAAGCCGCCTTCGTCCAGCTCCTCCATCAGGTCACCAGGTCGGGTCATCTGATCCAAACGTTCAAATGGTTTCATCATTTTCCTCATCTTCATTATAGCCACGCCAGGCTGAAATTCAAATAAGGCAAAAGCGCAGGCAGAACAAGATATGGTAAACTCGCAGCATATGGATGCGAAGACCATTAATACCCTTGAGTTCCCGCGCGTAATTGCGAAGCTGGCAGAATACGCTGCCTTTACCGCATCAGCCGCGCTGGCGAGCCAATTGAAACCGGCTGCCACGCTCAAAGAAGCGCTGGAAAGACAGGCGCTTACCACGGAGGCGCGCCTGCTGTTGAGCTTAAAAGCTGATCTAAACGTAGGCGGTGCGCATGATATCTGCCCACTGATTAACCTGGCGCAACGCGGCGGAGTGCTCACGGAGGCGGAATTTCTCTCGATCAGCAGCACGCTGATGGCTTCGCGCGACCTGGCGCGTCATTTTGAAAAATTCAAGGAGCGCGCACCACAACTGGCAGAACTTGCGGAGGCGTTCCCGCCGCCGCCTGGAATCATCGAGGCTATTTCACGTTGTATTTCTGACCGCGGCGAGGTGCTGGATGGCGCTTCACAAAAACTTGGGACGATTCGCTCTGAAATTAAGGTGTCACATAGCCGTTTGCTTTCACGCCTTGAGCATCTCATCGGCGACTCTCGTACCGTGCCGATGCTGCAAGATCCCATCATCACCCAGCGCAACGGGCGTTACGTCATCCCCCTCAAAGCTGAGTTTAAGGGCAAGTTAAAAGCAATCGTGCATGACCAATCCTCTTCGGGCGCTACGTTATTCGTAGAACCGCTGGCAGTGGTAGAACTTAATAATCGCTGGCATGAACTTCAGCTGCAGGAGCGTGATGAAGTACGCCGAATTCTCGGCGAGCTTTCCAACCAAATCGGCGCGGAAGCCGAAGCCCTCAACCAGATTGTGGGTGCACTTGCCCGTTTTGATTTTTGTCTGATGTGCGCCAAATATGCTGAAGATCTTCACGCCAGCGAGCCATTGCTGAAAGCCATCAGTCCGCCGCGCGACGGCAGCCATCCCGGCACTACCATCAAACTGCACAAAGCCAGGCACCCATTGCTTGACCCCGCCCGCGTGGTGCCAATTGATGTTGACCTGAACCCTGCCACCTTCGTTTTGGTCATCACCGGGCCGAATACAGGCGGCAAGACGGTGACGCTAAAAACCGTGGGCGTAATTGTCCTGATGGCGCAATCTGGTCTGCATATTCCGGCTCAATCAGGCTCTGAGTTAAGCTTTTTTGACAACCTCTTCGCCGATATTGGCGACGAACAATCGATTGAGCAATCTCTCTCCACCTTTTCAGGGCATGTGACCAATATCGTGCGTATCCTCGGGTTGGCGCGTACTAAAACCCTGGTACTGTTTGATGAACTGGGTGCCGGCACTGACCCGCAAGAAGGTTCCGCTCTGGCGCGCGCCATCCTGCTTTATCTGGTTGATAAGCGCGTACCGTGTTTTATCGCAACCCATTACCCTGAGTTAAAGACGCTGGCGCACGCTACCCCTGGGGTCATAAATGCCAGTATGGAGTTTGACCTAAAAACGCTGCGCCCAACTTACCGCCTTACCATCGGAATTCCGGGGCGCTCAAATGCGCTGCTGATTGCCCGTCGCCTCGGTCTGCCTGATCAAATCCTGGAAAACGCCAAATCGCTCATTGACCCGAACGAACTGGTTTCAGATGACCTCTTGCACGAGCTCCATCATCAGCGCGAGGTGGCGCGTAAAGCCCGATCCTCTGCTGACCGCGACCGCTCGCTTGCACAAAACCTGCGCCAAGAGCTTGACCGCCGCCTGGAAGGGATAGAAGACGAACGGCGTGCTCTGTTGGCAAAAACCCAGGCTGAATCAGAGCGCGAGTTGGAAGCGCTGAGAGATGAAATTAATATGCTGCGTAAGCAGCTTCGACATACACAGCAATTACCACCCGAAATTGCAGAGATCAGCGAACAATTGGATGTGCTTGAAGAAAAAACAGCCAGAAAAAGCCGCGTAAAAACCACAGCGTATGTCTCACCCGTGTTAAAACTCGGTTCAAAGGTGAAGCTGCGTTCGATGAAGCTTGAAGGCATCATCACAGCCCTCAACGGAGAGGATGCCGAAGTACAGGCAGGCAACCTGCGCGTCAGGGTCAAAACGAGCGACCTGACTTCCGCCGCTGCTGACCACGAAGACTCCGCGACCGGCAAGGCGCCAGTTGCGGCGCGCACTGTCTCTGACCGCAAATCGCCCTCCACACCCTTCAGGCCGACACCCGGAATGGAATTGATACTCATAGGCATGCGCGCCGAAGACGCTCTGGACCGGCTGGATGCTTACCTGACAGAAGCTTATGCCAGCGGGATGCCCTTTGTGCGCATTGTCCATGGCAAAGGTACCGGGCGCCTGCGCCAAGTCATCCGCGAGGCATTAAGAGATTCTGCTTATGTCAGTTCGTATGAAGAGGGGAAAGATAAAGAAGGCGGAGAGGGTGTGACGATTGCCCACCTTTCAGAAGGGTAAACAATCAATAAGGCCGATAGTAGTTCTCCTCAAAACACTACCGGCCTCATGCGCACAGACTCCCTTTGCCTGCGTCGGAATTATCAATTACTCGATAGTTTATACTACTTACGCGTTGACATAACATTGACATATCTTATCCAATTGTTACGGAATTTTTGAAACGCTCCCTTAATTGCCGGCAAGGTTGTCTTCTCTGCCAGTTTATCTAGAATCTCTTTCACACGCTTTTTTTCGTACTCGATACTATAGGGCGTGTTGGAGTAAATACTGATGACCCGTTTGAGTACCTGTAATTCACCCCACACATTGGATGAGCGCTCCATCACCTGTTGTAAGTCGCGGTAACGCTCAAGCCCTGCCGGCAAGTCGCCCTGTGATTCGATGGAGATCGCTTCCACCATTCCTTTATAAAAGGAATGGTTCAGCAAACCTCGTTCCACAATTTCTTCCATTACAGCGGTGGCTTCTTTATTGTTGGCGCCAATGAACCCCGTCGCATGCGCCAGCATTAACTGAGCCATACGAGATTTCAAGGCAATCCCCTCTAAAGTCTTTCGGCGTGCATCGTTAATGGCGATTTCATGAAAAGCCATCGCCTCTTCCAATCTGCCTTCTTCTACAAGAATCATCGCCAGTGACACACGGCATTGAGAAGCTTCATAATTTGAAATACCGAAAGACAACACTTCTTCGTATAACCCGCGCGCCTTAGTTAGATTCCCCAACGAGCGGAGAATATCGCCTTTTATCATGATGGTATGCATGAAAAGCTTTTCTTCGGTATAGTCCTCTTCGCGGCGATAGACACGGTCAGCCAATTGCCAGCTTTGATCCATCTCGCCGATGTGAAAATACACCATGGATTGAATGATTTCAAGCAACGACAACCAGTAACGCACATTAATCATTTCAGCCAGATCGCGGATGTTGTTGCAGGTTCGCAGGGCTTCGAGTACTTGTCCGTTATAGTATTGGGTCAACGCTAATAGAGTGTGTGCCTGCACTTTGGCTGATTTACGGTTTACCAAAATACTGAGGCGCGCCAATTCTCCAGCGATCGCCCCGGCTTTAAGCGGGTTCCCGGTGAAAATGTACAAAGAACATAAATATGAAAGCATGTTTACGCGATTATCCAGCGATACCTGGTCTTTGCCGCCGCGATCAAGCTGCTGTGCTTTTTCCAACAGTGCAATTGCCTGGATGTAATCGTCTTTTCTGAAATTCATGATTCCAAGCCTAGAATATGCCTTAACCAACTCGGGGTAATATTCTGAATCCGACAGATAGAAAACCGCGCGCTGTAAATATTCTTCTGCTTTCTCATAATCGCGCTGAGCGTCTGCAACCCTCCCCAAACCGCTCAACCCGGCACCGGTTAATAACAGGTTGTTTTTTAACTCACCGATTTCAAAACAGCATTGATAAATTTTTTCACTCATTACCCAGTCATTCAGATCATAGGCGTAATTCCCCCACTCATTGACCACATCATAAATCAGGGTCTCGTCAAATATTATTGGGGCTTCACAGATTAACTCAAGCGCATTGTGATATGCCGTGTAAGAATTTTCTCGGTTGGCTTGGGAAAGGTCGAATCTTCCTGCATCAAGCCAGGATTGCGCAGCTTGCAGGTCATCGCCAGCCGCCTGGAAATGCCGCGCCAATTCACCAGCGGCTTCTGGCCTGTTTTTGCGGCGGCGCAAATAGGCTTGAGCAGCGCGGACATGGGCATGCCGCCTGCCGGCAACCCCAATTTTTTGGATGACCGCTTCACGCTCAATATCGTGTTTGAAGGTGAAGCTTCCACTTACGCCCGTGTCACGTTTGGGCATCAGAAAACCCTCACGGATTAACTTTTCAATACCCGCCACTAAAGCATCGCCACTGACAGCGCTCATTTCTTCAACTAAATCAATATCGAAATCCCTGCCCAGAATGGCAGCGTTTTTGAGAATTTTCAGCGAAATCTCATCAAGCTCGTTGAGTTTTTCTTGCACCAGTGTGAAAACTGCGCTAGGCAGAAGGCTGGTTTCTATTGCCTGACCAGGTTTATTGCCCGATGCGGGTTTTTTAATCGCTCGCAGGTATTCATTCAAATAGAATGGATTGCCGCCGGTTAATCTTTGTATTTCTTCAATCGTTTTATTTTCCGGCATGAAGCCAAAAATCCGGTTGGCAAATTGAGCAGTTTCCTGGATATCCAACGGCAGAAGCTCTATGGATTCCATATTGGCGTTGCGGCGAATGTGCTGCAGCAGCGTTTCCAGCTTTTGGTTTTCAGTTTCAGACGAAACCACAAGCACCAACATACTATATTTCTCAAAGAAGTGTTGTTCAACCAGGTAGGCAATGAATGCAATGCTGGCCGTATCCACCCAACGCACATCCTCCATGATAAAAAGCAGCGGGCGGTGAGAAGAAGCAATTCTTAACAGGTTTTCTGCGGCGCTGAATACATCATTCAGTAAGTAAGGTAAATCTGCTGTGCTTCGATACATACCAGACCCGTGCGGAGATTGAAGCACTTTGTCAAAAAAATCAATCAGCAATTGCTTGTCAGCCGCATCCAGGTCCTGCCAATCTTGTTTTGTCATCTGAGTGCGAATAGCCTGAACAAGCGAAAAGAACGGTACTTCTTTTGCTAATGGATGGGGTTGGCAATATAGCAGGCGCGGTTCATAAAGCTGGGTACTGTAAAACTGTTTGAGCAAGCGTGTCTTACCGATTCCTTCGTCGCCTTGCAGCACCACAATCCCTCGTTTGCGAAGCAGTCTATTCAACGCGTCCAGTTCCATCTCTCTGCCGATAAAGTAGGGGTCGCCCGCCTCATGCGTTGGCCAATGACTGTGTTCTTTTAACCGAGTTTCGTTGTTTTCAAGGGCTTCGTTTTTTAATTCTACGAAGCGCTGCGGAATTTGAAATTGATTCTCATTGAACAATCCTTCCAGATAATTAACATAGGCGATGATCTCTTTGGGTTTTTCCATATCGCGCAGGCAGATAAGTTTGAGGTAATTTGCATTCTCATCCACCGGGTTCATGTCGAGCAATCTGTTCAGCCATATGAGCGCTTCTTCGAGGTTGCCGCTGGAGATATTGTGGTCAACAAGGCTATCGATCAACCTTTCTACCCGATATCGATGCCGTTGGTTTTCCGTCTCCATCCAGTTCGAGAAACCCGCCATCCCTGAGAGGCTTATCCCCTGTAAAAAGTGATGGGTTCTGCCAAGGTTAAAACCCGCCTTCAATTGGTTCAACATCCATTCTGGTAATGTGCCGCCATTATTCAGCTCAGAGCTATTCATCAGGGGTGAGAGCAGCGCGTCCATTTCTCTGTAGTCAACAGACACAAACCGTGGGTTAAGGGCAATACTCTCACCCTTGGTTTGGATCAGATCGGCAGCCTGCAGCTCAGTGCGCAGACGGCTTAAAGCTTCGCGCAGCTTTTTACGTGCATCATCCTCTGTTTCATCAGGCCAAAACAGGCTGCACAGAGCTTCGCGTGTTACTGGGTGCAGTTGGGCGGCAATATAGAACAATAAAGCCCGATTGATACGGCGCTTAATGCTTATTGGTTTACCATCAAGAAGTATTTCGGGCGGACCAAAAAGAAGGATTTCAAGTTGAGGGTTAGCCATGATCTCAATTATCGGGTATTGGCTCGACAGATGCCTGGCGCCCATTCGCACGTTGAAGAATTTCTCGCGCTGCCGCCAGGTTGGAGTCGCTGGCGTTGCCGTTCATCAGTGCCAGTTCATATATGCGTTGTTCGCCATCCAAACGCGTCACATTGGTTATCGTGCGTTCATCCACCACTTGCTTCTCAACCCTATAATGCTCATCGCCAAAGGCAGCCAATTGAGAGAGATGGGTCACGCACATCACCTGGTGGCAGCGCGCCAGATGCCACATTTTTTCTCCCACCACAAAACCAACCCTGCCGCCAATTCCCTGGTCGATTTCATCAAATATCAGGGTGGGGATGTGATCTGCCTGCGCTAATACATTTTTCAACGCCAGCATCAGGCGCGATGTTTCGCCCCCTGATGCGATTTTCACCAACGGCTTCAGCCCTTCGCCAGGGTTGGGGGCAATAAGGAATTCAGCCTCGTCCAAGCCAGCATCATGCAGTTCGATCGATTCTATCAAGCGGTCATCGTCGTCTGCGAATTTCTCGAGGGTGTTGAAGGATACCTCAAAGCGCGCACCTTTCAGGCTGAGGTCATTAAGCTCCGCCTCCACTTCGCGGCTTATCTTTTCTGCTGCCTGACGGCGGACCCTACTTAATTCATAACCAGCCTGAAGCGCCTGGCGCCGGACATCGGCTTCTTCTTTTTCCAGTTCAAGGATGTGTTCGCCTGCATTCTGTACTCTTTCCAGTTCTTCGCGGGCTGCCTTGCCATACGCCATCACCGCTTCGGTAGAAGCGCCATACTTACGTTGCAATAAGTGGATTAATTCTAGCCGGTTCTCCACTTGTTCAAGTCTCTTGGGGTTGAACTCAAGCCCATCAAGGTAGCCGCGCAGATCACGGCTGATCTCCGAGAGCGCCGCACTTGCGCCCTCCAACTGGTCAGTAAGCTGAGTTTGCTGCGCATCTATGCGCGCCAGGGTTGCAAGTATCTTCGATGCCTGCCCAAGCAGATCAAGCGCAGAGGCGTCTTCAGGAGAACCTTCATCTAAAATCGTCAGCGCTTGCTGTGCATTCGTAGCCAAGGCTTCGGCATTTGCCAGACGGATGCGCTCATTCTCAAGCTGCTCTTCCTCACCCACCTCGAGCCGGGCGGTTTCAATTTCCTGCGCCTGAAACGTAAGCAGTTCAAGCCGCCGCGAAGATTCCAGTTCAAGTTCGCGCAAACTCTTTAATTGTTTCCGTACCTGCTGCAGATTGCGGTAGTATGCCTGGTAATTTTCGCGCTCTTGGTCGCAGCCGGCATAGCGGTCGAGCAGCGCGAGGTGCGAATGGACATTCAACAATGACAGATGTTCTGACTGCCCATGAATATCCACCAGCAGGCTGCCGAGCTCTTTCAGCAGGCCCACGTTGACACTGCGTCCGTTGACCCGAGCGACACTCCGCCCACCCATGCGGATCTCACGCGAGAGCGTTAAATAGGGCTCGTCTTCGAGCAAATCTTCACGATTCAGAATTTCGTTAACGTCTGCGCGGCAGGCGGCTGGAATGTTGAACACGGCTTCAAGCGTGGCGCGTTCGTCACCCTGGCGCACCATCGTACCATCTACTTTGCCGCCCACCAGCGCCATGAGTGCATCAAGAATTATGGATTTACCGGCTCCGGTTTCTCCGGTGAAAATGAGCAGCCCCTCACCGGGGTGTAATTCCAGCTTCTGGATAATAGCGAAATTTTCAATACGCAGCTCAGTCAGCATGGCGCGTCCCTTAGACCCGAATACCCTTCAGCCGATAGAAAACCGTACTGGCAGCCAACACGGCATAAACAGCCGGCCACAATAGCCCCAGCAACTGAATCCCTGTGAATTGCCCGCTGGTCAGCAGCGGAAGCAGGATATTAAACAGCGGTAAGGCTAAGCCACCCAACAAGGTAGCTACTGCCGCCAAGGTGGGCAGCAGCCGTGAACGGCGTTTTCTTACCACAAAGCGCACGGCCTCAGTGATAACCATCCCCGCCACAGGCGCTAAAAAGATGGTAAAGAAACCAAACAATCTGGTGATTTGGCTGCCAAAATATGAAAGCACCATCGCTGCCAGAAATGCCAGCGGATAGTCCCACCAGGTAGTCGTTTCAAACTTTTTCTGTTGACCACTCACACATTCTTTACAGCGGTATCCGGTAGGGGTGAGCACAGCACACGACTGGCAGATGGGTCTTTCACAGCGATTGCAGCGCAGTAAGGTTTCACGCTTGGGGTGAATATAGCAATACATCGGTTGAACGGCGGGCTCTTCAGACATTAAAAATCACCAATAGAAGGATTTTGTTCCATATAGTTGCTTAAATTACGATAAAAATAACCGGGATCCTGGAAGACCACAAATTTTGCCACAAGCTCACTTGCAGTCACCCTGACCCGATTGTTATTGCCAAATGCTGCCGGCTCATGGCCATCCACACTCATTAATGCTTCATGATCGCAATCCACCGTGATCTCCACGCTGGCGCCTTCCGGCAGGATGGCAGCTCTGTCCATTGAAAGGTGCGGCGCCACCGGCACAATGAGGATGTTGCGCAGCTCTGGTGGCATTATCGGCCCACCGACTGCCAGGGCATAGGCAGTTGAGCCGGTCGGCGTAGCCGCAATTAACCCATCAGCCACATAACCTGCAAGCATATATCCATCCACCGCAGCACGGATGCGAATCGGGCGAACCACCCTTCCGCGCGCCACTACCACTTCATTAATAACATGGGATGTGCTGACCAACTCTTGCAAGTGCCAGAGCTCCGCTTTAAGCATCATCCGGTTTTCGATCTTATAATCGCCATCCAGCAGGCGCGGCAGTTTCTCTTGCCAATCAGCACGCGACAACTGCATTAAGAAGCCGAACTTGCCGAGGTTAATGCCCAATATCGGTAATCCATGCGGCGCCGCCAGATGACCAGCCCGCAGCATGGTACCATCACCCCCCAGAGCGATCAACATATCAACTACGCCGCTTTCAATTTCCCGCCGTAAGCGGAGTTTATCCGTGGTGGTAACCAGGCTGTTTACTCCACGTGTTTTTAACCAACTTTGAATGGTCGCGCCTTCGATGAGTGTATCGTTCGAACCGGGGCGCAACACGATGGCCACATTTTTAAGTGAAGGCAGTTGAGTGCTCATTATCTGATTATTATAACGAACTTTAGTAGAACTCTCGCCAGATTGATTCCACGCAGATTGAATCAAATTTCTTGCGCAGGTTGCCACCTGCAATAACACCCTCTATTTTGATTTTTAAGAAGCATCACAATTGTGACAATCGCTGATTAAGCCAGCCAACCCAAACAGGAGGTTTGCCGTGTTGAGCAACCCCCATCATTGGCTTGGAAGATAAAATGAGGGGGGCAGCTTATGCATTTCTTTACACACTTCGGCATCGCGCAAACAGCGCGCTCTTAGCTCGTTGTATCTGCCATGCCCGGAAATTTTTGTGAAAACTGTTCGAGCGCTTCTTGCAGATGTTGTTCGCGTAAGCTTAATGTCAGATCGGCACGCGTGCGTTCAATAATGCCGCGCACCAGATCTGTTTGCCGCCGCAGACCATTGGTGATGGCATCGGGATAATCAAGGGTGACGAGAAAGTTATAAATCTCGTCCATTGTCGTCAACAAGCGCTCAGCCTCTGCAGAGTACCCCTGGCGCAGGATGTCCAGACATCTGCGGCGCAGCTCGCCAATCGTCTCAGCCAACCCGTTAACGTAGTCAGCATTGTCAATGCCAAGCTCCTCGGGGCGCGGCAGCCTCTGATTTTCGATGAGTGCACAGGTAAGGTTGGCCTCAGCAAATTCTTTAATGGCATCGTGGGTGTAGCCTGTGTGGTACAACTCAGGGTAGGGTTTAAGATCGCGCTGCATTGTGTTCACCAGTTGGTACGCCTCATCGAGCAACGCATGGGCTTCATTTGTTTCACCACGGTGGATGGCTCGAATTGTCAACGCAGAAAGTCGGGTCAGCTGGCGTGCTTGTACAAGTGTGGCGTCACGCACTCTGGTGCGGTCATCAAAAATTTTGCGTGTATTTTCTACTATTTCCTGAAAGTTATTCATCATCATTCCCGTTCTTGGGTGGGTTAGGCGGAATCACAGATTTAAACAAACTATCGGCCAGCCCAGTATCTCCGGGAAGGCGGATTTCGCCAAATGCTGCTTCATAGCGGGCAAGGTTCTCTGCGAGCGCCCGCAGCAGCAACTTTGCGCCTACCGGCGAGAGCAGCACACGCACCAAGACAGACAATTTCTGTTGCCCGGGCAAAATACGGGAAAAATCAATTGTCAGCTCAGATGGTGTATGACTGATACGCGCCAGGTTGCTGTATATCGGCTCTAAATCCTCCGGCAGCTCCAACGGGGGTGTCCCCTGAGCCGGATGCTTGGGATGATCGGTCATGATTCGGTTAGAAAGGAAGATCTTCAGCCGGCGAGATACCCAGATCATCTTCTGGTGTGCCTTCGCCTGCACTTTCTGACCGTTGTGACAGGAACTTAACTGTTTCTGCGGTAACCTCATAAGATGCGCGCGCCTGACCATCCTGCCCCACCCACACGCGCGGTCCGCCAGTTTTAGAATCTACCGTCAATCGTCCCTCAATCAGCACCATCTTCCCTTTTTGAAGGAAGTTATTGCATGTCTCAGCCAGCTTCGCCCAGGCAGTAACCCTGAACCAAACGGTTTCTTTTACTGGGTTTCCAGCCTGATCTTTATACTGCCGGTCTGTGGCGACTGAAAAACTCGTAACCGGTTGCCCGGTTGGTGTATAACGCATTTCAGGGTCTCTTCCCAGCCTGCCAACAATAATTAGTTTCTGATACATGTGCTCCTCCTTAAGGTAACCTGCGCTAACTATGAGTGTTCGTGCTACTTTAATTTTACAATAAAGTTCGATTTTCTTTTCAATAAAGTTGAATCGGTTTTCATATTGTTATTTAGGGATTAACGATAATTGGATTTTGAGGTAAAAAAGTGCCGATTAGATTGATGTTATAATCCTGAAAGTGAAATCAATGAAAACCTTGCGTGTTTTTTTCTTTATGCTTATTGTTTTGGCTGTTTTTGGCTTGCTGGTTTCATCATTTCCGTTTTCAAATCAAGCCAATGCTCAACTGCTATACTTTACTCCCACGGCAGATGCCAGCGGCGCCATCTACTACGTTGTCAGAGAGGGCGACACCTGCGACAGCATTTCGCTGGTCAACAACATCCCAGTCGAAACGCTGCGCACACTGAATGGATTAACCTTCGACCAATGTCGCTTCCTGCAGGTGGGTTCGCGGCTGCTTCTGGGCACAGTACCGACTGCCGTCATCACCCCGGGGCCATCTCCTACCCCAACCTCCAATTTACCCACGCCTGAGCCTGTACGCGGTTTTGGCACCATCTGCATTTTCCTTTACAACGATGTTAATGGAAACGCTATGGCTGAAGAAGAGGAAGTTCTCAACACCGGCATTGGCGGTGGACAGGTTAGCCTGACGCAGCTGGGCGGTGAGTATGCCAACACTGGAACCACGTTGAACAACGGCTTGGCATTGTGTTTCAATGACATTCCTGAGGGAGATTATTCCATCAGCATCGCCATCCCCGATGGGTATAACCCCACCTCTTCACAAACCACGAATGTTCAACTGAAAGCCGGCGATACCTCTACCATCAACTTCAGCGCGCAGGTCAGTGGAAGTGCGAACGAAGGCAACCAAGCAGATGATTCTGGCAGCTCTTTGCTTCTCGGCGCCATTGGCCTTCTCATCCTTCTGGCGGGTGTTGGTGTCGGCTTGTACGCCCGCTATATCCTGAGAAAATAAAAGTGGCTGGTATCCCAGCCACCCACATACTCCCAGTAATTTTAAATTGTTGTTAATCGATGATGCGCTGTTCAGTCCACACATCAGCGTCGTTATGGTAGCCGGCTTCTTCCCAGAAACCCGGTTTATCCTGTTGTGATAACTCCAAACCACGCAGCCACTTCGCGCCTTTCCAGAAATACGGAGTTGCCAGGTCATCCCGCCCGGGGATGGCGCCAACCACTCCCCGCAACGGGTAGCCATGATCAGGGGTGATGGGTTTGCCTTCAAAATGAGTCGCGAAGAGAAAGTTTTCAGCCAGCGCGGTTTCGAGGGGCAGATTGGTCGTAAAACCATATTCCGCATGTTGGATGATGTAACGGGCACCGGGTTTTGGGCTTACCAGGCCAAGATCAAACAGGGTTCTCAATGCCACTCCCTCCCAAACAGTGTCAAATTTACTCCACTTTGTAACACAATGCACATCCATTTTGAGGGTTGTGCGCGGAAGCTGCGAAAAAGCCTGCCAGGATAATCTCAGCGGTTGATTAACTTCGCCCCAAACCTTAAAATCCCAACCAGCAGGGTCAAATGGCGGTATTTCCCCGTAATGCAGCACAGGAAATTTTAACGTGAGCGACTGACCGGGAGGCAGCCGTCCTTCACGCTGCATTTTCTCTTCGTTTTCTATGCGTTGTTGGGAAGCATCCATCTTTACCGCCTTTCTCCCCGATTATAGCCGAGTTAAATCTTGAAAACGATGATCTACAATAATTTGACTAATTGCATCCATTAGGGATACAATATCAGACACAGGACGAACCCATGCTCATTTACGCGCAAAGCCAGGATCCTTTCGAAACCCGTTTACAAAAATTGCATCGCGATGCCGCGGAACTGGTGGGAAATCTCTCGTTTGATTCCGTGTTGGAAAAGATCGCCAGTATTGCCTTGGAACGTTCCGGAGGCAGTTATGCTGCGGTTGCGACCCTCGATGAACGCGGAGAAATCGAGCGTTTCGTCACAGCGGGAATGCTGCATACACAAATTGAAAAAATCTCCCACCCGCCTAAGGGTTTTGGTTTGATCAGGGCGATGATGCAAACAAGTAAGGCATTACGCATCAACAATATCAGCAGCGACCCGCGGCATGCAGGGTTTCCACCTGGGCACCCAAAGATGACCTCTTTACTCGGCGTGCCCTTGTTTCAAGGACAACGACAAATCGGCCAAATCTACATCACCGACAAGGCAATCAGCGGTGAGTTTTCTGCAGAAGATCAACGCCTGATGGAAATCCTGGCTTCTTACGCAGCGGTCGCCATCATTAATGCGCGCTTGTTTCGTGATTTCACCATGCATGACCGTGTGCTTACCCGCCAAAACGAAAATCTTTACCTTCTCAATCAGCTTGCCAGCACGCTTTCAACCAGCACTGAAATAAATGAGATTCTCGACCAAGGTTTGTACCAGCTAATGGATTATCTGCGGCTTGAAGTGGGAGAGGTGTTTCTTGGGAATGAAGACAGCCGGCAGCTAAACCTTCTCATTCATCAGGGTGATATCGTCGAAAATTTATGGAAGCGCAACCGCTTTTCGATAGGCGAGAGCACGGTTGGCCGGGCAGCCAAAGGAGATGTTCCCATTCTCCTCAACCTGACTGATAATGAATACGCAGATTTGAACCCATTGACGAAAGCGCGCGGTTTGCACGAACTGGCGGCGATTCCCATGAAAGGCAGACGCGGTGTGGTAGGTGTTTTGTGTGTTGCTACCTGCCACCCAACGCCGCTAACCGAGCCTGATGTTCAATATGCACAAGGTATCGCTGCCTGGATGGCAACCGCAATCGAAAACATACGTCTCAACCTGCAAGGGCGCCGTCTCGCCATTCTTGAGGAACGCGACCGCATTGGCATGGACTTGCATGACGGTATCATTCAATCCATTTATGCTGTGGGACTCACGCTTGAGCACGCCAGACTCTTGATGAAAGACGACACCGCCCTCGCTGAAACACGCATTGAACAGGCGATTGAAAACCTTAACAGCACCATTCGAGATATTCGTTCCTATATCCTTGATTTGCGTCCGCGGCAGTTGAAAGATGAAAACCTGATGCAGGGTATTAACCGCCTTGTTCAAGAGTTTCGCGCCAATTCGTTAATTGAGGTTTCACTCACGGGACCGAAAGACGGTGTGGGAAACTTGCCTGAACCTCAGGCGATTGCGCTTTTCCACATCTGTCAGGAAGCGCTCGCCAATATCGCCAAGCACGCTCACGCGCGCCACACTGAAGTTACTGTGTGGACTACCGCTGAACGTACTTTGATCGAAATCCACGATGATGGGCGCGGGTTTGACCCCGAAAAAACCAGGGTTTCTATTGGGCATGGTTTATCCAATATGGAAACTCGCGCCACCAACGCCGGCGGCGAGGTAGATATTTCATCAGATATCGATGGAGGCACAACCGTGCTAGCCTGGGTGCCTTTCCCTGAACCTGAGTTCTCTGATAACGAATCCATTTTCGAATAATTCAACCGCAGCAGTTGCAGCCTGCCTGCCTTTAGACTAAAATCCTCTTATGAGTTGGAACCTTATCGGACATGACTGGGCGGAAAGCCTGTTAAAAAAACATATCGCCAATAACGAAGCGCGCCACGCTTACCTGTTTACAGGTGCCCCAGGCGTAGGCAGGCGCAGCCTGGCGCTGGCATTCGCCAGCGCGCGCAATTGCGTTAACCCGCCAGCTCCCGGTGAGTTCTGCGGCAAATGCCGTATGTGCAGGTTAACAACAAGCATGCAATTACCTGATATGAGCCTTGTTGAAGCTGACCGTGACGGCGGAATAATTAAAGTCTCACAGGTGCGCGAGCTTCAGCGGACACTGGCGCTGACCCCTTATGAGGCAAAGTTCAGAATTGCGCTGTTGCTTAATTTTCAACAGGCAAATGCCAACGCACAAAACGCGCTCTTAAAGACTCTCGAAGAAGCCCCGGAAAACGTTGTCCTTCTGCTCACCTCCGATACGGTTGACTCGCTGCTGCCGACCATTGCCTCGCGCTGTGAAATTATCAGACTGCGCCCAGTGGCTGTGGATGTGTTGGAAGAAGCTTTGCTCAATCGCTGGAATCTGCCGGCAGAAAAAGCGCGCCATTATGCGCACCTTGCCAGTGGACGCACCGGCAGCGCGCTGCAAATGGAGTCTGATGCTGAGATTCTTAATGCCCGTGCCGCCTGGGTGGAAGAGCTGCTAAGGCTGCTGCCGCTCAGCCGCCGTGAACGCTTCGGGGCGGCTGAAAACCTGGCGCGAAACCGCGACCAATTGCGTAAAATGCTGCAAACTTGGCTTTCATTTTCACGTGACCTGCTGCTTACTGCCAGTGAATCAGCGGGCAAGGTGGTAAACCTGGATTATTTGGATGATATCAAGCGTATTGCTGCAAAATTACAAAACGAGGGTTCTTTGAAGATGGTAAACTTGCTCATCAACACACTTGATGACCTTGAAGTCAACGCTAATTTGCGCTTACTTTTGGATAACACACTGCTGGAAATTCCCCAAATTAACTGAAATTTTGCTGCAAACTTCCCCTCAGGCTGCGTTCGAGCTGTTGAAATTCGGCCGTATATCGCAACTCTTCCCGCCGAGGGCGGGTAAAGGTAACCGGCATATCTTTAACAATCTGACCAGGGCGCGGGCTGAGCAGTAGAATCCGATCAGAGAGTAAGAGCGCTTCTGAAATGGAGTGCGTCACCATGATTACTGGGGTACGCTGCCTCTGCCAGATGCGCAACAGTTCACTGCCCATGCGGTCGCGGGTAAGGGCATCGAGCGCCCCGAAAGGTTCATCCAATAAAAGCAAATCAGGTTCCTGAATGTACGCCCGCGCAATTGCCACGCGCTGCGCCATCCCGCCGGAAAGTTGAGAAGGCCAACTGCTGCCAAAATCCTCCAGACCCACCAGGCGCATCATCTCATCCACACGGCGGTCAACTTCCTCTGCAGCCCTTCCGAGTAATTCCAGCGGCAGGGAGATGTTCTGTCTGACTGTGCGCCATGGCATGAGGTTGGCATGCTGAAACACAAGCCCCACCCGCAGCGGGTTCTCGCCGCCAAACATGATGCTTCCACGAGAAGCGTCGAGCAAGCCGCCAATCAGGCGCAGTAGCGTGCTTTTTCCGCTGCCAGATGGACCGAGAACACACACAAACTCATCGCCTCTCAAGCTGAAGCTAATATCACGCAGCACCTCAAGCCCACCGTGGGAATCTTGGAAGGTCATCTCCAGAGAACGAATTTCAAGAAATGGTTTGTTCACAATCTGCCTTTATGGGATGAACTGGTTGTCGAATGCTTGGGAAAGATCAATTTCTTTCTCCATCAGCCCCATCTGCAAGAGGATGCGCTGCATATTCTCCCAGGCTTGGGGTTGTGAGTAACCCATGCGTTCACCCTGCCAAAGTTTTATCGAGTTTAATAACACCTGCATTTGCACCTCCTGGTCTGCCTCCGCCAGGTTGTCTACATATTTTTTACTGATTTCAAATGCCTCTTCAGGATGACTCGTGGTGTAATCAAGCCCTTTGAGCAAGGCATCTACCATGCTGCGAACCAGTTCAGGGTTCTCGGCAAGCGTCTTCTCGTTGGTGATGATGCCGTTGGAGGCTAGATCAACAGCGCCGCTAACTGGCAGTAAAACCGTATCAACCCCCATACGTGCCAGTTGTACTGGTTCGTTGGCAACATAAATTACTGCTGCATCAACGCGGTCAGCCACCAGCGACTCCACCTGGGTAAAACCGATTGATTCAAGTTTTACGTCAGCCTCTTTTAATCCTGCGGAGTCGAGTAAGGCAATCGCCCCGATGTAGGATGCGCCGTACAAACCAGGCAGCCCAATTTTTCGTCCGCGTAAGTCAGCCACAGTTTCAATACCTGCTCCGGTTTTGGCCACGATGCCAACCGGGTACTCCTGGTACCAGGCCATTACATACACTACCGGTATTTGCTGAGCCCGCGCCAACATCACCTGCTCTCCAGAGACCACGGCAAATTGCAAATCTCCGGAACCGGTGAGTACGGTGTTGTCATTCTCCATGCTGTAATCAATCGTCACGTCCAGTCCTTCTGCCCGGAAGAAGCCTTTTTCAATCGCCACGTAAATCGGTGCAAATTGAATATTGGGTATGTACCCCACCGGCAGACGTACCTGTATCAGCGAAGCATTAGTGGCTGTGGGTTGGGCTGCGGGAGAGCCCAGTTTTGATACCATAAAAACCGTAATAAGGAGGAGGCCGACAACAACCAGAATGAGAATGTAGCTTGTGTTTTTCTTCATAAACCACCTAAATTTAATAGATTTATCCCCGGTCTGCCGCTCGCCAACGCGTGGTGCGCTTTTCCGCCCACATAGCCAGCCCATATAAGCTCATCGCCATCAGGATGAGTGTAAAGAGGGAGACAAAAACCAACGCCGTATCAAATTGGCCGCGCCCAACATTAATCAGAAAGCCCAGCCCACGGTCAGAGCCAACAAATTCACCCACCACTGCGCCGATCACTGAAAGCGCAGCGCCAATGCGCAGCCCACCAAAGAGCACTGGCAGCGCGGCCGGAAGTTCAAGATAACGCAGCGTTTGAGCGCGGGTAGCGCGCATCGAACGCATCAGGTCATATAGGTTGGCTGATACAGCTCGAAAACCAATGATGGTATTCACCAAAACCGGAAAGAACATGGTAAGCGCACAGATAAGCACTTTCGAAAACATGCCCTGTCCGAACCAGATGATCAGCAGCGGGGCAATCGCAACCGTAGGAATCGCCTGGCTGGCTATCAGATAAGGTGAAAGGATCTTTTCCAACAAACGGGAACGCGCCAAAAAGTATCCCAGCAGCATCGCCACCACACTGCCGATGAGCAGCCCCAGCAGTACTTCAACAAATGTCACCCAGGCATGGCGCAGCAACACTCCATTACCGGCAACAAGCAGGAATTTCTCCCAAACCGCTCGCGGCGGCGGCAGCAAAAATGCCGGCGGGTGCCAGCTTTTTATGATCAGCGACCAGACTCCAAGCGCAGCCAACAGCGAGATGATCGCCAGCCAGCCATTATGTCGCGCCAGAAAAGCCAGCAGCGGGTTTGCTCCCCTGTTGTCAATCTCATTATCTGGTTGGTATTTAGGGTTATCGCGCAAAAAAAACCTCGAAAAAAGATTTTTTCGGGGCGGGATGACAGCTGCCGAAAACCGGCTTTGCTGGCAGCTCTTCTTTCATCCGGACTATACCGTCGACCCCGGAATTTCACCGGATCATGCGCAAGTGTTGCGCTCGTGGGTTTTCACCACCGATCGGGAATTGAGGGATAACCCTCTCACCCTGCCCCGAAGAAGCGTATTTTATTAAGGTTATTTTATCCTTGGGCAGGATTGGTGTCAAGCGAGTTTTTTGTTTTTTAAACCCTTGTGTAAATAAATTTGCGTTTCAGCAAAAAATACCCTATACTTAGACAAGAAATCAAAGTGAAATCAGGAGGATAAATCGAATGACAAGTCTTTTAGAAATCGAAGGTGTTGGCGCCGTTTACCAGCAAAAATTGAAAGCGGTCGGTGTTGGAAGTACTGAAAAACTACTGGAACTTGGCGGCACCCCCAAAGGGCGCAAAGATCTGGCAGAAAAATCGGGCATCGGCGATGCACTGATTCTCGAATGGGTCAACCATGCTGACCTCTTCCGCATCAAGGGTGTTGCCAGCGAATATTCTGACCTGCTCGAAGAAGCCGGTGTGGATACTGTAGTCGAGTTAAGCAAACGCGTCCCCAAGAACCTGTATGAAAAGATGTTGGAAGTCAACGAAGCCAAAAAACTGGTTCGGAAAATGCCTGTTGAGAAACAGGTTGCTGATTGGGTTGACCAAGCCAAGAAACTTCCGCGCTTGGTAAGCTACTAAATCTGATTCATGGAGACAGGGTGAGAGTCTTTCTCACCCTTTTTTCATTTACATTACTATTCAATCAATGGTTGTGCGTTATGAAGCATGTTTACCTTGCCTCACAAAACCCGGTAAAAGTTAAGGCAGTAGAAGCGGGTTTCCGCCGCATGTTTCCTGATTCCACCTTCATCATTCACCCATTAGCCACCACAATCCAATTGCCGGCACAGCCTGATACCGATGCGGTCACCTTTGAATGCGCTAAACTGAGGGCTCAAAACGCGCGCCAGCAGGCACCGGATGGTGATTATTGGGTGGGTATCGAAGGCGGGGTGGCAGAGCGACAGGATGAAATGAGCACTTTCGCTTGGACGGTAATTCTCGATTCTGAACGGATGGGCAAAGGGCGCAGTGCTGAGTTTTACCTGCCCAAAATTGTTGCCGACCTTGTCCGCAGCGGAGTGGAGCTGGGAGAAGCAGACGACCGGATTTTTTCGAGAAAGAACTCAAAACAAAAGAACGGCGCAGTCGGGCTGCTTACACGAGACGCAGTGACCCGTTTGGACTTATACATTCCTGCCGTTGTCTTTGCGCTTATCCCATTTCAGAACCCTGAACTTTTTATCTGAGCGTAGGCTGCTACTCCTGAAGGCGTGTCAAGCGCTCAGCGTACAAGCGCAGGTAATCAACCACGTGCGCCGACCAGTAGGATTCCTCATGCCGGCCTTCAAATTCAAAAAAGTCAAACGGGATCCCCGCTTCTTCCAGCGCGGTGACGAACTCCGCCACCTTTTCTTTGTCTGCATCACGGTCTCCGGCATCGACAAAGATCAACGGAATCTCATCAGCCGGAAGCTTGGCAGCAGCCTGGATATTCCAGATTTCACCATAAAAGAGTGGTGTGCTATGAGCGCCAATTACTCCGAATATTTCGGGATGAGTAAACCCAAGGTGAACCGCCCAATTACCTCCGCGTGATAAGCCACCTACCGCGCGGCAGGCGCGCTGTGCACAAACTGCGTAATTGGCTTCGACATACGGAAGCACATCTTCGAGGAGCGCTTCATCGAATTGAGATTCGCTCGGTCCAGGCGTCCAGGTTACTTCAAAAGGCATGACGATAATCAAAGGAAGAATCTCTTCCTGGCGAATGAGATCATCTGCTGCGTTGGTGATACCCAGCCGGATCCACTGGTCGTTGGATGCTGCCTGCCCATGCAGCATCAACAGCATCGAGTATCCCTCAGCGATCATGGGGTCATAGCAGGGCGGCAGGTAGATGTTGGTGTTTACCGGCTGCGTCAGCTTATCTGTAGGGACATCCACGTTGATAATTCTGCCATTTTTTTCTGTGCACCTAATCGGCGTAGGAACTGGTGTATCCTGCGGCGTGGCGGTGGGCTCAGGTGTTTGTATACTCAAAAACGGTGTTGAGAGGACTTCCGCTGTAGGGGTAACCAGGCTTACTTCCGGAGCGGCGCAGTTGGTGACTATGAAAATTGTAAAAAGGCAGGAAAATATGAATAAAATTCGGCGCATTGAGGTTAGGAGTTTTCCTTTAGACACGAAGTTTGCTTGACGTACTTTGGCAGTTCCGATTATACTCGAAGCGCTCGGGGTGTAGCGCAGTTGGCAGCGCACCGCGTTTGGGACGCGGGGGTCGGCGGTTCAAGTCCGCCCACCCCGACCATCATTTACTTCCCAATGATTGTATTATTCCAGATTCGATAATTTCCAGCGCCAGAATTTCCTCTCCGGCGGGGCTCAGGTGAATGGCGCTGTTGGTAAATTCCTCTTCCGACACAAGGTTCCACAAATCCAGATAATACCAGCCATTGGCTGCGCTGGCTGATTCCATCTGAAGCCGGTAGAGGTCGAAAGCCCAACGCGGATAATAAAAATTGTATCGGATGTCACTGTTGGCGCCGGAACTGATCATGATTGGTTCATTGATAATGACCAGCGGTACATCCCCGGCTATCTTTACACCGGCATCAATCAAGTCGAGCGCCAACCAGCCCTCAGGGAATGCCGGTGGCGCCCAGTTGTGGAAGTTTTCATCTGCTTCAAGGTCGCGGGCAGCGGTAGCATAACTGGGTGGATACGCCTGGTCAATGCCGGTGGCTGACCACAGGATGCCGTAAACTTGCAGCCGCAACAGATCAGCCAACTCACGCCGCTGGCCAATGATCGTGCGCTGCCATAGCGAGGCGCTGCCTGCTGCAGGTGTAATATCCAAATCGTAACGTTCAATCAGCTCATTCAGCCGTTCAGGGTTATTGGCGACTATGGGAGACTCTGCTTGGCGCCCGCGCGGAAATGACTCAAGCGTCAGCGGCCAAAGAATCAAATCGGGTGAATAGCGCATCGCACCATCCAACACCATCAAGTCTTTAACCAGCGAGAGCGTGGGGTAACCCAGGTTGTACACCCGCACCTTCCTGCCATCTGCACTGCGCAGGTTGGCAGCATCAAGCAGCCCGGCCAGGGTTTGCTGCGGGCGCAATAGCGTGCCCCAGGTGGAAGAATCTCCGATGACAATCACGCGGAATTCGTCTGCCGACTTGGAACTGCCATCCAATTTGTGAGAGGTGTACATTGCCTCAAAATTGAACAGGCTAAGGTTATAATCTTCTGCGGGGTTTTCTCCAAACGGGAAGCGCTCGCGTCCGCGCCACAGGTGGTTGTACAATGAAACACGCCCCAACGCATCAGTATCAACCCCCACCCAAACAAAATTAAACACCAGAAAGAGCAGTAACCCTTTCAACAACACATTACGGATAAAGCGAGAAGTCACTGCCATCCTCCAAACCCCAAAACTCGCCCCAGTACACGCATGGCAAGTTCAGGATCAGGGATGGTGAACCATACCCAGCCCAATGTTACGTAAGTAAAAGTGAGCACGACGCTGAGCGCTGTCTTAACCCCATTCAGAATTGGCATCTTTTGCAGGCGCGTGGCTACAGGCTGTGTCCAACTGCTCCAGCGGTTTTGGATAAACAAGCCCACACCGTGCCATAGCCCCCATAATGCGAAGTTAACTGTCACACCATGCCACAACCCAATCAAAACCATGGTGGCCAGTTGGGTAAGCAGCATTACCAGCCAGGCTGGCAGCCATTTCGCTTGGGTGCGGAAAAATCGCGTCAACGGGAAAAAGAAATACGCCCGAAACCACTGGGTTAACGTGATATGCCAACTGTCCCAAAACCGTGTGAGGTTGGGTTTTAGGTAAGGAGCACGGAAGTTCTCTGGCAAGCGAATGCCCATCAGCCGGCCCATACCAATGGCAATTGAGGTATACCCACTGAAATCAAAATATATCTGCAGGCTGTACGCCACAAGAAGCAACCACAGCCAACCAGCAGAGTCAACCTGAGCGCCGTTCGTGCCATTCAACGAGAAGAGAGCCAGCGTATCAGCCAGCACAAATTTCATAAACAAACCAATCACAAGCCGCGTGATCCCGCTGCCAAAATCCTGCGCGGAGGTCGAATAATTTGTGCGCAAGTCTTTGATAAACCGTTCGCTGCGGTCGATAGGCCCGGCGCTGATTGCCGGAAAGAAGAGAATATACACCAGGTATTCTTGCAGGCTCATCTGTGGCAGTCGGCCGGCTTGCCTGTCGCGCAGTGTGTGAATTAAGCGGAAAGCGATGTAAGAAAAACCAAGCCAGCGGATATCCAGCGCAGAAGCTAATTCGCGCGACTGCCCCGTCAGCCCGCGCAGCCAGGTGCTCAGGGTGAGTGTCAACACCGGAAGTTTGAGCACCAGGAACAACAGCAACAACAGGAAGATCGCCAACCCCAGGCTGCTGCGAAAACGCCGTCCAGCCAGACTGAGCACCAGCAATGCGCCTGAACCTGACAGCAGCACCAACAACACGGTGAGGGTCTGCGGCGGACGGGATGCCGTGATTGTTCCATTCATCGCGAGAAACCGCGTCAGCGATAAAAGCAGCACACTGCCGGCGACGATCAGCATTGTGACAATCGTGGCACGCCGGTCATTTTCCCCCGGGGAAGAAGTCAATGCCCAGCCCAAAATCGTCAGCGCAAGTGTGGCGCAGGGCAGCCAGAAATCTAACCCGCGAATGGGCAAGGCGGGCTGCAGCCAGAAAATTACCACCACGCTGACGATCAACAGCAGCGGGTTGCGCAGGTGGCGCGTTCTTTCGTAGCGGCAGAGAAGCGCCACGCCCAGTGATAAACCAATCAAAAGCAGAACGTCAGTGAGCGCCACTTAAAAGCCCTGGTAAATCCATAACGGCGCGTCACTTGAGGAAAGAATGAGCAACAAAACCAGAATCAGCGCCAAAATCAACGCCCATAGGTTTTCTTTAGTAAACAAGGCTTTCATTTTGTCGCTCTTTGCTTAATGCAAACCTGCGAATCGCTTACTTTTGTCCGCACAGCAGCCAGGTATCACCCTGTTTTTCGAGCGCAAAGGTCATGCCAGACAGGTCAATTTCCTGGTCTTCTGTGCCGTAAGTGGCGATTATCTTGCCAGTACAGTTCACAGTGGCACTGCTGCCACTGTTATCAAGTTCGGTGCAGGTCATGTTTTCAAGGCGGGCTTTCACGCCAGTGAAAGAATCCAAAAACAACTTGGCCTGCGGCTCCCAGTCTGCGCAGGCAAGCTGCGAGACGGAAGCAGAATCTCCTTCCACCAACGCTGTGTAGAACGCCTCAACCGCCGCTGCCGAAGAAGAGGAGGATGTGCATGCAGCCAGTGAAAGCAATGCCACAACTAAGATTCCAAAAATGAGTAACTTTTTCATTTATCCATCCTTATTTTTTTCTCGAAAATATTATGTTGAGCACAATTCGAGCGGCGTCGGTGCCAAGGGTATCCTTTTACCTGTGTTGGTCGAATTATACATAACAATAGGATTCGTTGCGCAAGGGAAAAACTCACAACCAGATTATAATTAGCTTCAAATGCCAGACTCAACGCCATTTCTTTCGATTGTTTTCCCCGCATACAATGAAGCGCTGCGGCTTCCCGCAACACTTGAGAAGGCGCTTACCTTTATCCGCTCGCTACCCTACCAAAGCGAAATTGTCATCGCCGAAAATGGCAGCAATGATGGCACACTTGAACTGGCGCTTGCTGTCGCTGCGGCAAATACCGAAGTTCGTGTGCTCCACAATGAGCAAGCCGGCAAAGGTCGGGCGGTCCAAACCGGGATGTTGGCTGCCAAAGGCCAATACCGCTTTATATGTGATGTTGATCTCTCCATGCCTATTGATGAAATCCCACGCTTTTTGCCGCCACTTACTGAAGGCGCAGATATCGTAATTGCATCGCGTGAAGCCCCTGGCTCGGTGCGCTATGGTGAACCATATTACCGCCATTTGGTCGGGCGCATTTTCAACGGCCTGGTACGCTGGCTGCTCTTGCCCCAATTGCATGATACCCAATGCGGGTTCAAGTGTTTTACCGCCGCTGCAGTTGAGCAGTTGTTTCCGCTGGTGACCATCCCAGGTTGGACGTTCGACGTTGAAGTGCTGGCGATTGCTTTCAAGATGAACTACCGCATCACTGAACTCCCGATACCCTGGTATTACCACCCGAACAGCAAGGTGAGCGTGATGCGTGATTCGATCAACATGGCAAGAGACCTGCTTCAGATTCGCAAGAAACTGCGCCGCGGAGATTATGACCTCCCGCTTTGATCGGACGCTGCTGCCTGATGCGCCAGATCTCACTTTTGAAACCGCCCTCTGGCAAGAGGGCATCACCACGATCGCAGGGGTCGATGAAGCCGGACGCGGCGCGTGGGCTGGGCCAGTAGTCGCCGCGGCTGTGATTTTGCCCATCAATTTTTCAGTTTCCTCATTCCCTATGAGACTGCGCGATTCCAAGCAGTTGAGCGCAGAGAAGCGCGCAAGCTTAGAGCCTGTCATCAAGGCGCAGGCGCTTGCCTGGGGAATTGGCTGCGCAGACAATATGGAAATTGACCTCAGCGGAATTATTGCCGCCACACGCGCCGCAATGACGCGCGCGCTTGAGGCGCTTAAACCCGCCCCGCAGCATTTACTTATAGACGCATTGTTTCTTCCTGAAATTTACACGTCTCAAACCGCGCTGATCAAGGGCGACCAAAGATCCCTTAGCATCGCTGCGGCCTCCATCCTTGCGAAAACCTCGCGTGATCGTTGGATGGAAGCGCTGGCGCAGACAGAACCTGGCTATTTATTTGAGCGCAATAAGGGTTATGGCACGCGGGCACACCAAGAAGCCTTGGCTCGGCATGGGGCGTGCCAGGCACACCGCTTCAGTTTTTCACCGCTCAAAGCACTGTGTGAAAAGTCAAAAACTTGATTTCAGGTTTTCGGTTGTCAGTTTCTACTACCGAGCTTCAGGGAGCAATCACCGTTCCCGCAGGCAACACACCCGATTTAGGTATGATGACGATGCCATCTCTGACAACCCAGCCATCACCATCAATATCCGTGCCGGCAGGAAAAGGTTTGATGATGGTTCCTTTATTGATGCGGGCGTTCTTGTCAATGATCGCACCTTCAATGTAGCAGTCCATACTGATTTCGAGCGCCCCCGCAGAGGCTTCTGGCGATCCCGGTCTCTCATAATAATCGTTGCCCATCAGGATGCTGTCAATAATCGTCGTGCCGCCGCGAATCTGACTGCGCAGCCCGATAATTGAATGCTTAATGGTTGCGTGTTCAATGCGACAGCCCTCAGCAATGAGTACTTTTTCCATTGTGGATTTTTCGATATTTGACCCCGGTAAGAAGCGCGGGTGGCTGTAGATGGGGAATTTTTGATCGTAAAAGTTAAAAGGCGGATCTGGCTCGGTCAGCGCGAGATTGGCGGTATAAAACGAACGGATAGTACCGATGTCTTCCCAGAAGCCATCAAAATTAAACCCATACACCTTATGTGACTTAATGGCTGCCGGGATGACGTGTGAACCAAAATCATCATGGTCGTAATTCTTCAACAGCTCCATCAATACTTTGGTTTTAAAGAGGTAGATACCCATTGAGCCAAGGTAAGGGCGTTCGGGGTCATCGCGGCTGATGATGTTTTGTAAAACCATCGCGTCGGTGGGTTTCTCATGAAAATCGGTAATTTGGTAGTTGCCCGCCCGTTTGAGAATGCCAAAGCGGCTGCAATCTGCAGTTGCCACTGGTTGAACTGCCACGGTGATATCTGCATTCTTCTCTATATGAAAATCAGTCATTTTTCGATAATCCATACGGTAAAGGTGATCACCCGCAAGGATGAGGATATTGGAGGCGCGCGTGGAACTGATTTCAAGCAATTGTTTGCGCACCGCGTCTGCGGTGCCCTGGTACCAGTTCGTATTTTCCACCGTCTGTTCCGCCGCCCAAATTTGCACCCAGCCGGTGTGGAAGGCATCAAAATTATAGGTGCGCGAGATATGGCGGTGCAGCGACACAGAATTGAACTGCGTCAGCACTGCAATGCGGAAGATACCGGAATTAATGCAATTGCTGATGGGGATATCAATCAAGCGGAATTTGCCAGCCATTGGCACAGCCGGCTTTGAGCGCTCCATAGTGAGGGGATATAACCGGGCGCCGCGCCCACCGCCAAGGATCACACCTAAAACATCATCCATTGTGGTCATGCAATCCTCCTTATGCTTAACTTATTTGTTATCGTTAGTTCATTAAGGCACTAAGCTACACCTTACATATACTGTGGGGGCAAGGGACGGGCGCGGTTACGGTAGAGGAATGAGAGAACCAAACCCGCCGCAAACCCGCCGATATGCGCCATGTAAGCCACACCGCCTGTATCACCCGTGGCGGCAATTGGTGTATTCACACTGCTGAGCATCTGAATCGCGATCCAAAACCCAATTACAATCAGGGCAGGAAGATGCACAACCCACCAACCCAACAATACGCGCACACGGCGCCGCGGGAACAGCACCAGATATGCGCCGAGGATGCCCGCAATGGCGCCAGATGCCCCCATGTTGGGGATGTTAACAAATGGCGCCGCCACAAACTGAGCAAGCATGGCAACGAACCCACAAACAAGGTAGAAGAGTAAAAACTTGAGATGCCCAAAACGGTCTTCAACGTTGTCGCCGAAGATGATGAGGTAGAGCATATTGCCGCCCAAATGCATCCAGCCGGCGTGCATAAACATGGAGGTGAACAGGGTAATCACGTTGCCTAACGGATCTTGCACAAAACGCGCCGGCACAAAAGACCAATAAAGGATGAAACCTTCTCCCCCGGCCATCTCGATGAAATAAACGACAACATTTATCACCACCAGAATCCAGGTGACTATAGGGAAAAGCCTGCGTTGTGAGTTGTCGTCGCCAATCGGTATCATATCAACTCTGATTTAAATGGTTTGTATGAAGTATAGATTGAATATGCCGCAGGTGCAACCCTTTTAAATCAAAGAACCAGTCAGTTGCAACTGGCTGGTTCTCGTGGTTTTGATAAACGGTCTGCGTTACCCGTTAATTACGCGTAGGTCAGACGACTTCACCTTGCACTTCGACAACTGCTTCAGAGTTGTTCGCAGTTTTTTTAGGCTTGAGTGCAGCCGAGCGTTTGCGATTTCGTTTGAGGACGATGCTGCCCTGTTTATCCACATCTACCAACACGGCATCACCGTCACTGAACTCGTGTGCCAGCACCGCATCTGAGAGGCTGTCTTCAACCTTGTCTTGAATTACCCGGCGCAGCGGACGCGCCCCCATTTCAGGGTTGTAACCTTCCGTCGAAAGCTTTTCAAGTGCAGCATCTGAAGCGGAAAGGGTGATATTGTGGTCAGCCATCCGTTCAGCCACTTTTGCCAGCTCAATGTTGACAATCTTGCGAATGTCTTCTCGGTTGAGTGGCTCAAAAACGATAACCCCGTCGAGGCGATTGATAAACTCGGGGCGGAACACCTTGCGCAGTGAATCGAGCAGTTTCTTGCGCATTTCATCATATTCTCTGGCTTCACTTTCTTTTTCATTTTGCTGCAAAGAAAAGCCGAGTGAAGATTGGCGACGAATCAAATCAGAGCCGATGTTGGAGGTCATGATGATGATGGCGTTGCGGAAATCCACCTTTCGCCCGCGCGCGTCGCTCAACTGCCCCTCTTCCATGATTTGCAGCAGCATATTATGCGTTTCAGGGTGCGCCTTTTCCATTTCATCGAACACGACGATGGAGTATGGTCGGCGGCGGATGGCTTCAGTGAGCTGTCCGGCATCGTCAAAGCCCACATATCCTGGCGGCGCACCGACAAGGCGGCTTACATTATGGCGTTCCATAAATTCCGACATGTCAATTTGAATGAGAGCATCTTCATTGCCGAAGAGGAACGCAGCCAGCGCGCGAGTGAGCGCCGTCTTACCCACGCCGGTCGGTCCGAGGAACATGAAAGAGCCGATCGGGCGACGCGGGTCTTTCAGCCCGGCACGGCCGCGGCGTACGGCTTTGGCAATCGTATGGATGGCGTCTTCCTGCCCGATAATGGACTGACGCAGTTCATCTTCCATGTGCAGCAAACGCTCTGATTCTTCGGTTGCCAATTGCACTACCGGCACGCCGGTCCACATTGAAACCAGCTCGGCGATATCATCCGCCGATACAACCGGGCTGGTGGTTCTATCCCAGCCGCTGCGCAATTGCTCAATCCGTCCTTTGAGGTCGGCTTCTTTGTTCGAGAGCTCCATGGCATCATCGCTGCGCCCGCTGTGTACTGCCGCGCTGCGGTGAGCTTTAACATCTTTCAGTTCGAGCATTAACTCTTTAAAAGATTGGGCTGCCGGGCTTTTATACATGCGTACCCGCGAAGAGGCTTCGTCAATCAAGTCAATAGCCTTGTCAGGTAAAAAGCGCTCAGTTACATAGCGCGAAGAAAGGTGCGCCGCCGCCTCAAGGGCTTCATCTGAAATCACCAGACGGTGGTGCTCTTCATATGCTTTGCGTATGCCTTTGAGAATCTGAATAGTTTCGTCCACCGTGGGTTCTACCACCACAATCGGCTGAAAACGCCGTTCGAGTGCCGCATCAGATTCGATGTGCTTGCGATACTCATCCAGCGTGGTGGCTCCCACCACCTGCAGCTCGCCGCGCGACAAGGCCGGCTTGAGGATGTTAGCGGCATCCACCGAAGAACCGGCAGAGCCCGCACCCACCAGCATGTGCAGTTCATCAATAAATAGAATCGATTTTGATGCTTTAAGCTCGTCTATGACGCGCTTGAGCCGTTCTTCAAATTGGCCGCGATACATGGTGCCCGCCACAAGTGAGCCCACATCGAGCTGTAATACCTTCTTATTGATGAGTGGGGCGGGAACATCGCCATCGATGATGCGTTGTGCCAACCCTTCTACAATAGCCGTCTTGCCCACGCCGGGTTCGCCGATGAGGGCTGGGTTGTTCTTATTGCGGCGCGCCAAAATTTGAATGACGCGTTCGATTTCCTGCTGACGCCCGATGACCGGGTCGAGCTTGCCTTCTTCTGCCAGCGCGGTCAGGTCAACAGCCAGTTGGTCGACCAACGGCATCTTGGCGTCTTTTCGCTCCTCGCGCCGCGCCAGTGGGGCTCCCCCGGCGGAAGCCGGACCGCTCATACTGTCTTCCATCGCTCGCCGTACCTGACGCCGCACCTGTTCCGCTGAAACTCCGAGCTTCTTAAGCACTTCCAGCGCCAGCCCTTCGCTTGACCGTGTGAGGCCGAGCAGCAAGTGTTCAGTACCGATAAACTGGTGTCCAAGCTGCCGCGCTTCCTCAATGGCAAATTCCAGCGCCTGCTGTGCGCCAGTTGAAAGCTCAAGCGTAGGCGCTTCTTCAACACCGATGGGCGCCAGGCGCTCCACCATCTCCTTAACGCGCTCACTCTCGAGCCCCAATTCTCGCAATGCGTGTGCGGCAATACCGCCTTCCTCAATCACAAGCCCCAAAAGTAAGTGTTCCGTGTTAATCGTGTTGTGACGCATGCGCTCTGCTTCTTGATGTGCCAGAGAAAGCACCCGTCGTGCACGTTGTGAAAACCTCTCCATACCTGCCAAGAACTAATCCTCCTGATTATGTGAATCGCAACGACCGCTGTCGGCGGTCAAACAATCTCCCATCGTCTGTATTGTAACCGCTGTTTATAAGTATTCGATAAGAATTAATCAACCGTCGCCAAAACGACAACAGGTGCTGCCTGAGGGTTGGAAGTTTAATGGGTTCAAAGGTAAATTCAAGGGTTTTTCCAGCGAGTTGACATACAGCAAAAAACGCCAGCGTTACCAACCAACCTGACCAAATCATCAGGCAGGTTGGTTTTTATTACAAGATCAATTCAGCAGATAAGCCAAAATCCATTGAGTGGTGGCTGATAACGCTTCGGTGTGAGTGCGCTCATAGTTATGCGAAGCGTCTACACCTGGACCGATAAGCGCAACCGGAATTTCTCCGCCAGAGCGCCAATAAGCACTGCCATCAGACGAGTAGTAAGGGTAAATATCCACCTTATAGGGAATCTGATATTGATCGCCCAAGCGCCGAAGGCGGCTGTTGAGCCCGTAGTGGTATGGTCCGCTGGAATCCTTTACGCAGATTGTGGCGTGAAATTCATCTGAGGTCTGCCCTTCGCCGACGGCTGCCATATCTATCACCAACAGTTCAGCGCTGTCCACAGGGATCCCCGAGGCGCCGCCGTGACCGACCTCTTCATAGTTGCTGATGTAAATATAGGTGGTTTGGGCGGGCTTTAAGCCGGCTGAGTGCAGTGCACGCGCCGCCTCCAGCAGACAGGCAACCCCGGCCTTGTTATCCAGGTGGCGTGAGCGGATAAAACCATTGCTGATTTCCACGCGCGGGTCAAAAGCCACAAAATCACCCACCTCGATACCCAGCGCTCTTACTTCATCTATAGAGGCTGCTTTATCATCCAGCCGTACTTCCATTGTAGTTTCGTCTCGTTTGGTTTCACCGGTCTTAGCCCCGTAAACATGCCCCGAGGCGGCCGTCACCAGCAGGCTGCCGCGGATGCGTTTTCCCTCGCGGGTGAAAATTGTGCAGCCCTCACCCTCTACTGTGTTCCAGGCAAACCCGCCCACGCTGCTGAGCGTCAACCTGCCGCTGGGTTTAATCGTCTTCACCATTGCACCCAGGGTATCGGCGTGGGCAGCCAATGCCCGCGGAGCTTCCGCGTGTTCACCCTTGAGCGTCACCAGCAAAGCGCCTTTAGGAGTGCGCTGTACCTCAGCACCTGGAATTGCACAGAACATACGCTCAGTAAACGAAACGGCTTCTTCGGTATACCCGGTGGGGCTTGGCTTTTTTAAAAGGTCAACTAAAAATTTCACCAACAGGGCTTCATCAATCGGAGGGATTTCCACGGTCTGCTCCTTATTAAAAAGTTATCCCCTCGCGTTCAGAGAACAACGCCCGCAGTTCATCTGAAACGGGTACGGAAGTTTTTGTTTTGTAATCATACGCAACCATGATCGACTCTGCCGTGGCAAAGAGCGGTTCGCTGCCCTCTCCGGTAATTTCATATTCGATAGTCACGGTTTTTCCGCTGATGCGTGTAACCCCCAGCGACACAATTACTTTGTCGCTTAACTCGATGGGTTTGTGATAGCGCACATGAATATCGCCAACGATGAGCGGCAGGTTCCACAGCGTTTTACCGTCCACCAGACCCATATCCATCATATAGCGGCTGCGGGCGTGCTCAAGATACACCAAAAAGCGCGCATTGTTCACGTGCCAGAAGGCATCGAGATCGCCCATTCTTACTTCAATTGGGTAATGGTATTTGAATTTATTCATGAACAAATTATACCCTTAAGCCCAATCAGCACTTAATTCTGGATTTTTTGCACGTTAAGAAAGTGATTTTTAAACTTGA
>JAGOVY010000048.1 GCA_018060515.1 Anaerolineaceae bacterium
TACTACATCAGGGTGGCACTTATGAACATGAGCGGTCCGGTTTACCAGACTTTTGTGATGGAGAAGGTGGAACCTTCAGCGCGGGCAACGGTTGCCAGCCTGGTGAGCATGGCGAGCTCATTCGGCTGGGCATTCAGCCCCACTATCAGCGGAAGTATCCAGGTGAAGTATGGCTTCGGTCCGGCATTTATTCTCACGATCATTTTTTATGTTTTTTCCATACTGCTTTATTGGGGGTTTTTCTGGCGCGGTGGCGCAAAAATGGAGCGGACAAGTCCTTCGAGCGAGGGCAGCTAATGGTGATATCAGGGCGATAACCTTATTGTGAACCTCAATATCGTACCTGGCGCTTGAAGGCATTATTTCAACCTCTTCCTAACTTTCATTTTAATTAATCATGTCATAATAAATGAGCTTCAAGTTCTTAAATCCAGGAGGTTCCTACAATGACTGAATACGACCTCAAGTCGCTTAATCTTCCCAAGCTTTATGGCAGCATGCTGAAAGTTTTCGACGCAATCACCAGCAGCAAACTCACCAGGCCGCTCATCATTGGCAGCCTGGTGAATAATGGTGGAATTCCAAAATTGCGCGATCGTGTTTTTGATGAACCACCGACGAATTTTCCGTTGGTACTTTCTGATGAACCTGCCTCAGCGCCTTTGGAGTTTCCGCAGCAGCTTTCTGCCAATGTGCGCATTGTGCATGAGCAACTACCCTATAACACTATAGGAGATTACGTGCGTGCCTATCAAGACGGTAGGCTTACGCCTGTGCAGGCTGCAGAAGAGATCATCCGTGCCATCAGTGCGAGCGGTCAAACCAACCCGCCGCTGAATGCCTTTATCGCCAGCTCCGCGGAAGATGTTCGCGCCCAGGCTGCGGAATCCACTGCGAGGTTGAAATCGGGGAAAGCACGCAGTTTGTTGGAGGGTGTGCCAGTAGCGGTTAAAGATGAAATTGACCAGACGCCTTATCCCACCACTGTGGGTACCAAATTCATCGGTTCAATGCCGGCAGCGAAAGATGCGCACGTTACTGCGCGCCTGCGGGCTGCGGGAGCTTTGCTGGTAGGAAAAACCAACATGCACGAAATCGGCATTGCTACGAATGGAGAGAACGTGCATTACGGGCGGATTGCCAATCCTTATGATTTGCAGCGTGACACGGGCGGCTCCTCCAGCGGCTCTGGCGCGGCAGTCGCAGCCGGCATTGTACCCGCTGCGATCGGGGCAGATGGCGGCGGGTCGATCCGCGTACCGGCAAGCCTGAATGGCGTAGTGGGGCTAAAACCAACCTTTGGGCGTGTCAGTGAAGCGGGCGCCGCGCCTTTGTGCTGGAGCGTGGCTCATATTGGTCCTCTGGGTGCTTCGGTTGAAGATGTTGTACTGATTTACCAGGTAATCGCAGGACCAGATCCTGATGAAGCAATCACTCTGCAGCAGCCTCCTGTGAGCGTGCAGGGTTGGGAGACGCCGCACCTTAAAGGTGTGCGCGTGGGAATCTATCCCGAATGGTTTGAACACGCCTCCCATGAAGTTGTAGCGAAAAACCGCAGCATGCTCGATGATTTTGTAAAAGCAGGCGCCCAACTGGTTGAGGTGACCATTCCCGAACTGGATTTCATGCGTGTCGCCCATGCGGTGACTATCTTAAGTGAGATGGCAGCCTGTATGCAGAATTTCCCGCAGAATTGGAAAGATTTCGCTGCCAGCACAAGGTTAAACCTGGTACTGGGTCAAGAGATGACCGCGCACGATTACATTCAGGCGCAGCGCATGCGCACCAGGGCATTACGCATCTTCTCTGAAGTGTTCAACGAAGTGGATGTAATACTCTCTCCCGCAACGGCGATGACCGCGCCAGTCATACCACCGCAGGCGCTCAGCGCAGGCTGGTCAGACCTGGGAACCGACACGGAGATGATGCGTTACGTGTATCCTGGCAATCTTACAGGCTTACCGGCGATCACCTTTCCGGTGGGGTACGATGCTAATGGTATGCCAGTGAGCATGCAGGCGATGGGGCGCCACTGGGAAGAACACCTGCTGTTGAGAGTGGCGCATAACGCAGAGTTACGCGTAACCCGCCAGCTTCCGCGTCAATATTTTGGAGCGGAGATAATGAAATAATACCCAGGAAAATCTGGCGATTGTTATGTTCCTGATCTGATTATTGAAATAGTAGTTCGGAATCATCCTCTAATCAATAACGTTGTGTTGAGGATTAATAGATTTGCGAAAAATCATTCATCAGGTAAGCAATGATTTCGTTGCCTGCCGCAGAGATCAGGTGGATAGACGAGGCTCTCTATTCAGTAGCTCATTTGATTTCGCATAGAGGTTCAAAGCTGTTGGAGCAGTACCTCGCGATTCCTCCAACCATTGTCATCAAAACCTCGATTTGTGCAAGGTCTTCAACCGGTACGGTTAATGGATTATTGGACAAAATCACCATGTCGGCCAGTTTCCCCGGTTCTAAAGAACCTACCAGCTTTTCCTGGTGTGCTGCGTAAGCGCCATTTATCGTGAGCATTTCCAGTGCTTCCTGGGTGGTGACAGCTTGGTTAAGTTGCCAGATCTCAGGGGATTTTCCGTTAAATGGTATCCGGGTAACTCCCTGGGATATTGCTTCAACCACCGTGGCCTCTTCAGGCGGCAACTTAAATCCATTAATCCAATCTGTGCAGCACCAGGGGTCATCGGTGTTTCCAATCAGGAATACCCCTGCGTTGATAAGATCGCGCCAGCGTGAGGTGAGTTGTATGTCATCTTTATGAACCCATTGGTTAAATGTCTCATCCTGGATCCAGGAGGATGCATTAATAAACTGCACGGAACCTAAAATTCCCAGGTCAGCCATGCGGCTTATCTGGTCATCATTAATTACTCCAATATGTTCGATTCGGTGCCTTGAATTATCAAAACCCGGCAAATTTGAGACGTTGGCTAAGGCATTAAGAATCAATTCATTTGCAACAATGGTGAATGAATGAGCAGCAATTTGCCACCCGAGTTGTTGACCATCCATCACCATCTGATTCAGCTCGTCCTGGTCAAAGAATATCGTTTTGCCCCATTCCTGGTCAAGGGTAACTTTTAAACCTGCTATCTGCAGGTAAGGGCCAAAGTTTTGTAAGGGCTGGTATGCTTTCCACCAAGTGGTATATTCTTCATGGAAATTCATTGTCAGATACATTGACACTCTTAAGGGCAGCATATCCGCTTGTGCAAGCGATACCAGCTCTTCCAATCTCTGGTCATTGACGAAAAGTTCATGAATAGAAGTCCAGCCTTGTCTTATTGCCTTATCCATCATGGCTTCAGCGCTTACATCACCAAACTGCCAACGGTCGCCAATGCGGTGACTATGTGAATCGATAAAACCTGGTGTGAGGGTCAGACCCTTAAGATCGAAAAGCTGTGTACCCTCTCCTTTAAACTCCATCACAGCAGACGTGCTGCCGGTTGCCAGAATCTTATCCCCTTTAATGGCTATGGCTTCTGCAATAGGCGCACTTTCTACCATGGTTAGGATTACACCGTTATACAGGATCAGATCAGCGTTGAGATTGTTGGCTAATGGGACGTTTTCCTCTTCGGTCAACCATCCCATGATGCTGATATCCCTCCAGGCTGTAAATGAAGGACTCAAAGTAGTCAGGATTTTTATATACCTTGTATCTGTCAGCATTTGTGTTGGTTTAAAAACCAGCACTTGTCCATCACTGGTTGTTTCAGAAAACTCTTTAACCAGTTCCAAAGTAGTGGGTGAATGTCCGGCAAAAATTTGATGAATGACTTTGCCGGTTGGGTATTGCGCTACGGTTAATCGGATTTCATTGATAGTTGCATTTCCGCCGAGATCAATTTGAATCCATTGAGGAGGGTGTGAACCAGCGTTCCAAACTGAATCTGGGTTTCCATCTATCGCATTTTCTGTTTTTTCGTCAGGCAGAAAGGCAGACGCTATAATATCTCGACCTAAGGCCAGGTTCGTGGCCTGTGGTGTCGCTTTTGTGATTGCCGTAGCTGTATTGTTTACCGGCGATTGTGTGGCAGGCGTCTCTTTCAACTCCAGTAGAGAAGACGGGATATCTTTTACCAATGAGCAGGCAGTTAACCCCACAATCAAGAGTGTGATAAGGGTAATATGAAAAAGAAGATACTTATTATTGAAAATCATCTTTCACCATTGATTCAGATTCTATGGCGCCTCGCAGACTGAAATCGGCGGGCCCATCCCAGGCAAAGTTTTCCAAACGCATCCTTGGGCTGCGCAGGTTCGGGGATCTGTAAATGAAGAACAAGGCGAAGCTATGGCTGGGCATGCTTTAATAATGACGTCAGACATCACCTCTGTCTGCGCGGAATACTCACTGTTGTTATTGAGTATGGTCACGTAATATTCAAGTTTGCCCTGGTTAAAGGGTGCACTCTGACCAAACACATTTTTCAGATTCAATGTACTGCGAAACTGGTCATTGCCTATCGGATCCATATGCAGCCCATTCCACTCAGAGGTTGAAGTGGATATTATGCGGTAGAAAAATATCAGCTCATAAATACCATTCGAGTCAACTCCACGCGCGATAACTGAAAACGTCTGAGGACCACACTGATCGCTTCCGATGAATACCGTATCCGTCGATACTTCCTCTACACTCACATTGGCATAGGGTGTCGCGTTGGCGGAAGGGGAATAGGTGGGAATTAGCAAAGAAAAAGGCGCGATAGTAGGCAGCAACATGGTGGAGGTAGTGGGAGCTTGTTCGGGAGGCGGAGATGGGATAATGGAAAATCCGCCACCCTCTTCCTGAGCGCCATTGCTGATGCGCAAATTTGTGGTTGCCATATTGCTCCAATTTCCCTCGCCATCCTTCACTCGTAAGGAGATTTCATAATCCCCCGGAGTAGTAATGCCGCAATCAATTGAAAGTAATGAAAGCGTTTCTGAAGGGTTTGTGGCTGGAATTTGACGGGTTTCTTGACCAATAATTCTGAGTTCGAACAGACTGATCCCATTTGGAGACGCGCCGTGCATAACGAACATGCAGGGGTTGGGAGGGTAGTAAATTGAGCCTGGCTGAGGAGAGTCAAACCAGGCTTTTACCTGGGTTAATGATGATGTCGCTTCTGGAGATAACTGGCCACAAGCAGAAAGAAATAACAAAAATAATATTGTTAATGCAGCGTAGGTATTTTTTTTCATAATTTTCCTCGCTCATTGAGATGAGGCTGGTGCCAGGTAGTAAATATCCAGAGAAAAGTTGCTCATGGCTGAAAGGCACATACCAGTTCCGCCATCACCAGAACCTCCATCATTGGGAGTTGGCGCGCTGACCGGCGTAAAAACCATTCCATAGTTCAGGTTTGGGTGCAATGTCCAGGCATCCACGATTGCTGTAACGTCCACCTCATTCGCCATAAAAGGAGATAGTGAGACTATCGGCAGGTTTTTATTCAATGCACTAACCGAAATACTATCTGTATAGTGATTGGGATAGGTTAGCCCGCTCCATGGTTGGGTGGCTTTGCCTATGGTTGAGACGCAGGAAGACGGGGTTGGAGCTGCCAACCCGGTTGCGCCATATTTCATTAAGGGAATTGAGTATTTTAATACGGCTTTTTGTATCACAATACCGGGGGGAAGAGCCATATTAAACTTCACACCGCCCGCATAGTTTTCCTCAGAGTATAGACCATCCTCGTCAATAATTTTTGCTCCTACAAACACTTCCGCATCCTGATTGCCAAATTGTGGAAAATTGTTGAGAATGTAATACTGGAAAGCACTCGCGGAGGCCATGTCCTCTGAACCTCCAGCCGACATCCAGTTGCCACCAGTGGTAATCCAATCTGTCGGGCTGAGGCTAATCTTTTCCATCACAGGCTGCCCGCCAGGGCAATATGTCGATATCGGTGATAGTGGGATAGCCGCGTCATTTACAAATGCTTTTACTCCATAGCAAGCTGATCCCCATGGAATGGGAACAGCGGTTACTTTTTGCTTGGGGTTTGTTACCACTGCGAGCAGTTTTTCTGATTTTGTTACAGGATTTATCTCGTAAACGTTATACCCATCGATCTTGTCTACCCATTGGGTATTTCCTGGCCAATTAAATTTTGAGGTCCATTCCCACACGAGCACATTGTATTGTTTTACTTTTGCATTCAACAAGTTTTCACAGACCAGCCCGGCGAGGAGATTGTCGTGATGTTTGAGGCACTCTTTAACAGTCTTTGGTTCTCGTACGGCAAATGGCGGAGGAACTTTTAATAAACTCTTGTCAAGAAAATTCTCTGGTTTTATCGGCATCTTCGGAATGGCGGAAACAGTAAAGTGTTCTCCGTTAAACTCAAGAGGGGCTTGGGGTAAATACGGGTCGTAATCTGTTTTACTTTCACCGAGGTATTTGAGGGTTTCCCCAATCCATCCCCAGCAGTTTACAGTTAACGCAATCTTTTCGGCCGGTATGGTTTCGACCAATTGGCTGTAACTCATTTTGTCACTGAGAAGGTATGTAAACGGTTTTTTTGGAATTTTGACCCAATTTTCCGCTCCGCTTTTTAAGTAGCAATAAGACTTATCAACAGGAACTTTTGGTATCATTGTCCAGGTAATTATTGGAAATTTTCCGCTGGCCGCGTCAGGATTGGTTTCGTCTGAAGGTGAGTCAGTGGCGGGTTCCTTGGGTTTAACCGGAATTTTCACCTTCTGCCCATCTTTTAATGGCGCATCAGTGGGAATCACCGGGTTCACTTCACCCATTTCAATGATTGAAACGCCGAATTTTTCTCCAATTTCACCGAGTGTTTCTCCCTCAATCGCAACCGAATCGATGATGCCATCGTCTTGTAACACATTAACCACAACGGTTTGAGATGTGTATTCCTCGCCATCACCGGTTGTGGCTTTGGCTAACAGTGTGTGAATGCCAACCGGAAGAGCCTGCCACGACCAATAATAGGGTTGAGACGATTCTGTGATGGAACCGAGAGTTTTCCCATCGACCAAAAGATCAACTTGCGTGATCACTGACGACGAGGGAGCCTTCACCTGGACGGATATTATATCTCCGGCGTTCACTTCTTCTCCACTGGCAGGGGACATGATGAATACCAGCGTGGAGTTGGATGACGACGGCTGATTAGTTGCGTTTGAATCGCGGAGAAACCACCAAGCGCCAAACGTTGTGAGTAGCAGGAGGAGCAAAGCCAGGCTTATAAAAACGGTTATTTTGGTTTTATTCTTTTCCATTAGTACTCCAGGCGAAATTTCAAATAATGTAAAAGAATCCGGTTCTCGTAATGGGCATCGTGCTACCGTTGAGTCGGCAGGGGGAGTAAAGCTCAGTATTTTAATGTGATCTTAATGGGGGCTGCAATGGCTGTTGCCATAAAAAGAATAGCACATTCTTAAACGATATACAAGACCTAAATTATCTTAATAGTAAATGAGTTCTGACAAGCTCTATCAAAAAAACGCAATGCACCTTTTTTTGCGGGGATATGGGAGATGCCAACAGGATAGTTTGGTGATTGCTGAATAAAACCAATCCTAAATTAGCTTTCAACCGATTGGATATACCTGTTATTCGTCTGAAATGAATCTGAGAATTGTTCAACGCCAGTTCACTGCATAATCTGCGGGCTAACAGGATGCGCTGCTACTTGGTCATTTCCCAAATGAGGTGATCCAGATCCGGAGCGATTAACTTTTCCCACGCCAATTGAACCGCTGCTGGCGAACCGGGAGTCGAGAAGATCATTTTGCCCTGATAGATGCCGGCGATCGCGCGCGAGAACATGGCAGCCGCGCCGACCTGTTCATAGCTCAAAACTCTGAAAAGTTCGCCGAATCCAGGCAAAACTTTTTCCAGCCTTCCAGCCAGCACATCATGAGTTGAATCGCGTTTTGCAAAACCTGTTCCGCCATTGAAAAGGATAACCTGCACCGTCGAGCCCTGCAGCGCTTGCAGCACTTGTTCAATTTCCGCAGGCTCATCACGCACGATGTGATAGGCGGCGAGCTCCCAGCCCGCATCCTTAATCTGCTGTGTTAGGTACTGCCCATTCTGATCCGTCTCAGGCGTACGCGAATCGCTGATGGTAACCACCGCAAGGCGGATTGGCGGTATCGAAGCGTCTCCATGAAAGTGTGAAGATGCTGCTGCGTGTGCGTGCTTGTTCTCTTCCATAAAAAACCTTTCGCCGGGTTTATCTGTCGAATAGCCCATTAAGTGGCCAAGTGTTGATTTCGCTGCCAGCCGGCAGAGAGCGGACACCTGCCGGTACGATTAACAACGCATTGGCGCGTACCAAAGAATACAGGTTGCCGGAGCCCTGATGTTCTACGAGCGAGGCTTTCATCACGCCGTTCTCCTCAAAAAGCATTCCGCGGTAATAACTCTCCCGCCCATCTGCTGATTCCAGCGGCTCTGTGAGAATAGCCTTAACATACTTCTGCGTGAAGGGTGGTTGACCATGGAGCTTGCGGATAATGGGCAGCCCGAAGACCAGACAGCCGATATAAGAAGAAACCGGGTTTCCCGGCATGCCGAGGAAAGGGATGCCCTTGTAATTACCGAAAACAACCGGTTTGCCAGGGCGCATATTCACCCGCCAAAAAGAAAGGTTGCCATGTTGTGTTATCACTTGCTGCACGTAATCAAAAACGCCCACACTCACGCCGGCAGAGCTGATGATCAGGTCAGGCGGCGTTGCCAGCGCCCGATCCAGCGTGGCGATCACACTTTCAGGGTTGTCGCGCGCAATGCCCAGATATTGCACCTCAGCACCGGCCGCTTCGAGCATCCCTTTAAGCATATAGTGGTTCGAATCGTAGATTTTCCCCGGCTGCAGTGCCTCGTCAGGGGCAAGCAGTTCATCACCTGAAGAAAACAGGGCAATGTGCGCCTTGCTCATAACCTGCACCTGCCTGACGCCGAGAGAAACCAGCAAACCCACATCCTGCGGCAGTAGCGTCTTTCCTTTATTAAGCACAATTTTTCCTGCTTCGAGGTCAGTGCCAGCGAGGCGGCAATTCTCACCACGAGCGACCTCGTGAAATATCTTCACCACGGCAGGCAGTTTCTCTGTTCGTGCTGCAGAAAACTGATCGGTATCTTCAACGATCACCACAGCATCAGCGCCGCGCGGTAGGGGGGCTCCGGTAAAGATGCGTGCCGCTTTCCCTGAAGGTAGTTCCATCTCTACCGAAACGCCCGCCGGAATATCGAACGCCACAGGGAGGGTGATAGGTGTGTTTTTAGTTGCGCCATTCAGATCGCTGCTGTGCACCGCGAAGCCATCCATTGACGAATTGTCGAACGGGGGTAAGCGCAGCGGCGAGTGGATATCCATTGCCAGAATTCTACGATAGCTTTCCTCTGCCAGGCATGGCTCGCTCTTCTTTTCATTAATAATCGTCAAGATTCTCTCTTGTGCATCTCGTACTGGCATCAAGTCAGCCATGTTGGGGTTCCTTTCTATTGTGTCGATCTGAGGTTACGGCAAGCCCGGAATCTTGCAGCAATCTTGGCACGACTTCTTCCCAGCCCACTGTCATGATATGCAAACCATTCACGCCTTCATACTTACGGATTTTTTCAATCATCTCAAGCGCAATCTGGATGCCCTCTTCCTGTGCATTGCCGCCAGCCTCCGCTTTTTCAATGCGCTGTAGAATTGCCTGCGGAATTCGCACACCGGGCACCTCTTCGTGCATAAAGAGCGCACTTTTAAATGAGCGCAGAGGTGAAATACCGGCGAGGATGTACACCTTGTCGAGGATGTTGCGCGCAGCCAGGGCATTAAGCCACGCTTCAAAGCGCTCGAGGTCGAAGAGTATATTGGTTTGGAAGAATTGGGCTCCGGCGTTAATTTTCTTGTGCTCGCGCAGCGCCTGGAACTTCACTTCAGAAGCCGCGGGGGAGGCGGCAGCGCCGAGGAAGTAGGCAGGCGGAAACTTGATATTCCGTTCATCAAGGTATTTACCCTCATCGCGCATCTCACGCAAAATCCACAACATTTGAATTGCATCCAAGTCGTAGATGTCCATTCTGCCATGGGGTTTTTGCCCGATGCGGTTGCTGTCGCCTGTGATGCACAGAATATTGCGGATGCCCAGCGCAGCGGCGCCCAGCGCTTCGCCTTGAAGGCTGACACGGGTGGTATCACGCGCGGCGATCTGCAGCACGGGTTCTGCGCCAAGCTGCACAGCAATAGCGCAGCATGCCAACGATGACATTCGCGGTGTGGCAGAGGCGCCATCGGTGAAATTTTCAGCCGCGACCACATCCTTGAGGAGTTCGATATTCTGTTTGAGTTTTTTGGTTGAAGCGGTTTGCGGGGGTTGAACCTCTGCCGTCACCACGAACTCACCGGCTTTAAGACGACGCTCGAGGTTGGAAACAGCTTCTTCATAACGTGGCGGGTGGTAATCAGAATCGCCATTCCACCATACTGGCTGGCGCACTGGGCGGAAGATACCATCCCATGTGTGTTGGCGGGTGGTTTTATTTGTAGATAGCAGCCCTCTGGCTACCTTTTTGATGCCGATGGTTTTAACCTGATGACTCAGTCTGCCCAATTGTTCACTGCCAACCAGTTCCCAATCCAACGGCGGCAGAACCTCGAGCAGCAGATTCTCGCGTCCCATTTGGAACGACCGTTCGTAAATCTTATACCAGATACAGGGGCGGGTCTCATCCACATAACAGTGCTCAGCAGTCGAGCCGCCGCATGGGCCGTTGCGTAACCCTTTGGGGCACTCCATTGGGCAGATGAAAGCAGTTTCTTGCAGCAGGCAATTGCCGCATTGGCGGCAGCCCCAAAGCGGTCCTTTGTAGAGCATTTCCAGGCGGATTAAGATACGATTGCCTAATTTGTCTTTCTTAAACGGGTAATAAATCGGCTGCCATCTGCGGCCAGGGGTCAGGATGGGCATAGCGGGACGCCTCCAGCGTAAACCTGATTATATTGGGTTATTGATTCACGTCAAGTCAAGCTGAAGGGCGCCAGGTAAACCCTTGTTAATGAAAAAGAGATCTGTCAGCCTGCTGCAGATCTCTTAATATCCACTATTAGAAGTGATTATTCTATCGTAGCTGTGTGGCGCCCTGCGAGCATACCAAAAACCATCGCCGGTCCGATTGTAGACCCCGGACCCGGATAAGTGTGCCCCATCACGGCAGCAGAACTATTCCCGGCAGCGTACAAGCCCTTAATGACATTGCCTTTTTCATCGAGCACGCAGCCGTGTTCATCCGTCAGCAAGCCGCCTTTGGTGCCCAGGTCGCCCGGCCAAACCTTGACGCAATAGAATGGGGGTTTGGTCAGCGGAGCAAGGTTGGGGTTGGGTTTTACTTTGGGGTCGCTGTAGATGCGGTCATAAGCGCTATCGCCGCGATGGAAATCTTCGTCTTTTCCGTTGATGGCAAATTGGTTAAATCGTGCCACAGTTGCTTCGAGACCGGCGGCGTCGATCCCCATTTTATTGGCAAGTTCTGCGAGCGTATCTCCCTTGGTTAACATACCCGATTCGAAGTATTCTTTGGGTTCAGCGCCAGGTAAACCCACACCCAGCGGATAGTACTTGTGGTGGTGCTGGTCAATAATCAGGTATGCAGGAATGGCAGATACTTGTTGGTTGCGCTCGTATTGCCAATGTCCACAATCAACATACGAGGCCGATTCGTTCATGAAGCGTTTGCCCGATTTATCAACGATGATCGAATAAGGGAAAGATCGTTCCCAAATCATAAACTGAGATTCACCCTTGCTGTCAATGAAGCACGGACCCCACCAGGCGTCGTCCATCAGCGCTGTGGCTGCGCCAACCGCCATGCCTGCCTGAATGGCAGTACCGGTGTTGGTTTTGTTTGCCACTGTCCAATCCGTGGTAATGGGATGAGGGTGATACTTTTGGCGCATTTCGTTGTTATGCGGGAACCCGCCGGCAGCCAGTATCACAGCCTTGCCGCGCAGTTCCTCGCGCTTACCGTCTTTTTCAATGATGACGCCTCTAATCTCGCCCTCTTCCTGGATGAGCTCAACCAGCGGGGTGTTCAGCCAAATGGGGATACCGCGCTGCAAGGCAACGTGAAGTAATTGACCAATCAACGCACCACCAATACCCGCCAGCTTCTTGCCCAGCAGCATGCTGCCAACGGTGCGAATGCCGATGACATTAGCGGTATGTAAAAACGATGAAAACGAACGCATCGAAAGAGAAATTTGCACCCCATCAAGTGTGTATACAGGGATGGGAATCGAAAGGTTGATCTTATCTTGCCATGCTCCCAGTTTCTTTAAATCAAAGGGTTCTGGCTCAACCAAACGACCCAATGCGCTGCCGCCAGGAAGCTCAGGGTAGTAATCAGCATACCCTTTACCATAATGAAAGCGCATCCCCAGGCTCTCAAGCCATTCCACCATCTTCGGCCCTTCGATCAGGTAAGTCTCGCGGCGCACAGGTGAACTTGCCGGGCCGGCATCACCGATGGTGAGATCCATGTATTTGCGCGCATCTTCGAATGAATCCTTCACACCAGCACGTTTCATGAGTGGGTTGTTCGGAATCCACATGCCCCCGCCGGACATGGCAGAGGATCCTCCGACTTTATTGTTGCTTTCGAGGACAACAGGGTCCAAGCCTGCTTCTTTGGCTGCAATAGCCGCCACCATTCCGGCAGAACCCGAACCAACAACAATGATGCGTTTTAATTCTTCATCCATTCTTGAGATCCTCCTTTTTCTGTCTGAGAGAACATGTCAATATCACCGATACCTAATAATACTTCATCTCTCTGATTGGTAGGATTAATTTCAACAAAAAAGGCAGGATGAATCATCATCACTTTTCATAATCAATGTGTGTGCATGGGAGCATACAATAAAAAACCACCATCAGGTGGTTTTTATATTTTTTTCAAATATTGATTCCGATGAAAATTGATCCAGAATGGTGCGCGAAACAACACACTACTTATACAGCGAACCTTCAGGTTGCCTGCTATGGCACAAATTAGTTGGATTTGGACTGCTCGGAAACAATCTCCAGGAATTGATCGACCACACCCCGTAACGCGGCTTCAGGCAATGCGCCAACCTGCTGGTGGACGATTTTTCCGTTCGCCACAAACAGCATGGTGGGGATGCCTTGAACATGGTATTTCACCGCCCATTCATTATTTTCATCTGTATTTACTTTGGCGACGATCAATTTATCTTCATAATCTTTGGCGATCTTGTCGAGGATGGGGGCAACCATGCGGCATGGTCCGCACCAGGGCGCCCAAAAATCAACGATCACTGGTAAGGTGGATTGCAGGATGGTTTTTTCAAAAGCCGCATCGGTTACATGTACAGGTTCATTCATTTTATAGCTCCTAAGTTATTTGAGTTTATTATATGTTATTTCGCCCAATCCACAGAAATCTTTTTTCTTCTGCGCAAAGTCTTTTCAACCGCCATACCGGCAATGGCGCCGTCTGCGGCGGCTACTACAGCCTGTTTGACGTGAGTACATAACAAATCGCCTACAGCGAACACCCCTGCCAGGCTCGTCTCATACTCACGATTGACCAGCAAGCAGCCATTGTCACTGAATTCCAATTGACCGCTGATAAAGTCGGTGATTGGTTTGCCGCCCTGCAGGTATATAAAAGCGCCGCTGACTGACAGCGTCTGTTCTGCTTGACCGCGCTCGGCGAACTTTACCGCCTCAACCTGGTCTTTACCGACAATCTCTTTCAGGCTTGCGCTGGTGTATAACGTTATTTTATCATTGGCTCGCAGCTCTTCCACAAGCGCCTGTGGCGCTTTGAGTTCGGGTGTGGGGCTGATGAAGTGTAAGCAGTTGACGAAGCGAGTCAGGAAAAGGGCTTCTTCAATAGCTTCGTCTGTATTGCCAGCTACGACCACGTCCTTTCCACGGAAGAATGCAGCGTCGCAGGTAGCACAGTAAGAAACGCCGCGTCCGAGCAGCTCATCTTCTCCTTTTACCCGGCTGCCGCGCCCCATGGACCCAGTGGCGAGTATAACCGCCTTGGCAGAATAGACGCCACCATTGCCATAAACGCTCTTGACTTCCGCACCAAGATCCACGCCGATGACCTTGTCTGTGACGAACTCCGCACCGAAAGCGCGCGCCTGGTGACGCATTGTTTCCAAAAGCTCCGCGCCGCTGATTTCTGCAGCCAGCCCGGGATAATTGGCGATTTTTCCGGTCATGCCCAACGCTCCGGCGGTCAATCCCTTGTCGATTACCAACGTGCTAAGCCCCGCTCTGGCGGTGTAAATCGCCGCGCTGGCCCCTGCCGGACCGCCGCCAATGATGATTACATCAAAATATGAGCCTTGAGTCATTGTTTTTTCTTCAGCGGTTGCGTTCATTCAACACTCCTATCCAGTTTAGATAGATGCAGAAAAAACCGTTAAGTGACATTGTCTGAAGGATTTAATCAAAGCCCGTAAAGAATGTGCCGCTGCTTAATAATGAGCAGCGGCAGAACCACGCGCGAAATCCACATTAAAGAGTTTCGGTAACTTTTTGAATGTGACGTAGATGGATTGGATCGATACCTTTCGCCAAGGTCAGGTGATATGCGAATAGCTGCGCGGGAAGGATGCAAACCAATGGCGTGAGCCATTCAGGGATACCTGCGGGGATTGGCAGCGGGCTATGGGCATAGCTGAGCGTTTCCTGGTCGTTTGAAATGATTACCAGCTTCGCCTGAAATTCATTATGAAGGGTTTTAATGAGCTCCAAGAATGCAGCCGATATCACCCCTTGTGGTGAAACCACCATGATCGGAAAATCTTTTTCTACAATCGCAATCGGGCCGTGTTGAAAATCGGCAAATGAATATGCTTCGGCAAAGACGTAGGTCATTTCCTTCAGTTTGATCGCCCACTCAAAGGCGGTGCAATGGTTAAAACCACGCCCCAGAACCACTGTTCGATTCAAATCGCGGAACCTATTTGAAATCTCAGCAATCTTGTCGTGTAATTGGAGTGTTTCTTTCATCCAGCGGCCAATATTGGTCAAATCTTCCCATTGCCCTGGATTCATGGAGAGAGCCGCAGAAAGCATGGCAACAGCCATTAATTGAGCGGTATAGGTTTTGGTAGCAGCAATGGATTTTTCTTCACCCGCGCAAATATCCAGGGTAAGGTTGGCTGACTTTGCCAAAGGCGAATTAATGTCG
>JAGOVY010000049.1 GCA_018060515.1 Anaerolineaceae bacterium
GTTCCATGCCAACAAATGGGGTGAGGGGGAAATCCTGACGCAGAGCGTGCAGGGCGGCGACTGAAGCGGTGTTGCAAGCCACCACAATCAATTGCGCGCCTTTAGCCAGCAGAAAACGACTGATCCCGCTTACGAAAGTGCGCACTTCCTCAATCTGGCGCACTCCATAAGGTACATTCGCCTGGTCAGCGAAATAGAGGATGGGTTGTGCTGGCAGCAATTGGTGGATTTCTCGCAGCACACTCAAACCGCCCACACCCGAATCAATAACGCCGATGATGTGACTATCGTGATTCATGCTGCCTTTCTCCTTTCAATTACCCTGATGCGGCGGCGATAAAGGTGGAAAAAATAGCCCGCTGGGCTTCCATCTGCACCAATGCTTCAGGGTGCCATTGCACTCCCAGGCAAAACGAGTGTTCGATCAGCTCAACTGCTTCTATTAAACCATCACTTGCCCGCGCTGATACACTCAAATTTGGCGCCAGATCTTTAATCGCCTGGTGATGGCGGCTGTTGACCATAAACCTTTGGTTGTTGATGATGCCTGCCAAACGCGAACCTGATGCAATTTCGACTTCATGAGCCAGGTAGTCTGGCGGCATGGTTTCAGGTTGGCTGTGCAATAGTGGGGTTTTGTATTGCCTGCCGATATCTGTGTAGAGTGTTCCGCCTAAGGCAACGTTTAACATCTGGTGTCCGCGGCAGATTCCCAATAGCGGTAAATTTGTCTTAACTGCTAAGAGTGCTATCGATTTCTCAAGCGCATCGCGCTGCGGTGTAATGTTGGCAGCAAATCGGTCAGGGGCTGATTGGAACAAGGAAGGATCGATATCTCCGCCGCCGCTTAACAAAACGCCGCCTAATACATGGCATAACCCCTCCAATTGTGAAATTGGGAAGTCATAAGGGATGAGCAAAGGGCTTCCACCGGCATCGCGAATGGCGCTGCTGTACTCCGTCATCAAAAAGCCTGCTTCACGGCGATGTTTACGGGCAAGGTGGCTGACAGTTATTCCAATAAGAGGCGAGTTCATGACAGATCCATTTCCTTAATTATATGGAAAAGGGCGCAACCTCGGCGTTGGTTGCACCCTGATGTGAGCGAAAGTCGTATGATTAGTTGAACTTTTGTTTAAGTCTGGCGCTTTTACCTGAGCGTTGGCGTAAAAAGTAGAGGCGTGAGCGGCGCACTTTGCTGTGGCGCTCGACAACCACCTTTTCGACACGCGGAGAACGCAGAAGGAAAGTACGCTCCACACCGATACCGTTGCTGGCCACGCGGCGCACGGTAAAGGTTGAATTTCCGCCATTGTTATGTTGATAGAGCACAACACCTTTAAACTCCTGAATACGCTCGCGGCTGCCTTCTTTAATTTTTACATGCACGCTGACCATATCTCCGGTTCTCAGGTCGGGAATATTCGGGTTGGCCTGGGGTTCATATGCTTTAATTATGTCACTCATTCTACACCTGCTCTTATTTAATCATGCACCTCTCGTGGCGCGAAGAAAGATTATATCACGCTTTTATCCGACGGGAAGAATTAAAATTCACGATTATGCTTGATTTATTTGATTTTATCAGGTTGTTTTAGTAAAAAACAAGAAAAGCCTGTTCTGGTAAAATCAGCATAAGAAAGTGGAAATGAGGATGCCATGTATGATATCGGAGTAGATATTGGCGGTACCCAACTTCGCGCGGCGCTCTATCCCGAACATGGAATTGAGGCGGTTACTTTGAAATCAATCGCCACCAAGGGTGAAGGGCAGGTTTTGGAACGGCTCTATAACCTCATTGACTCAGTATGGCCAGCGGAGGGCAGCGTGCGGCGTATTGCGCTTGGCATTGCCGGTGCGTTGAATCCGCAGACTGGTGTGCTTTACCAGGTACCCAATATCCTCAACTGGAATGGCGTGAATATCATTAAACTGACACAAGAGCGCTTCAATGTGCCGGTTCGCATTGGCAATGATGCCAACCTTGCTGCACTGGGAGAATGGCAATACGGCGCTGGAATTGGGCATCACAACCTCATCTATCTCACCGTCAGCACGGGCGTAGGCAGCGGCATTATTGTAGATGATCGTATGCTGGTAGGGCATAACGGCTTAGGCGCGGAGGTTGGTCATACCACAGTACTGCCAGGCGGAGAGGAATGCGGCTGCGGGCATTTGGGTCACCTTGAATCTTACTCATCAGGCACCGGCATTGTAAAGACAGTGCTGCGCGAAATAAAAGCTGGCCGTCAATCAATCTTGTCAGCAAGTGCTGGTTCCATCACAGCGGGTAAGGTGGCAGAGGCAGCCAGGCAGGGAGACGAAGTTGCCCAGGAAGCTTTCAACCTTGCCGGCGAGTTCCTCGGCAGGTCCATTGGAGACCTGCTGCACCTCTTTAACCCCACGATAATTATTCTTGGCGGCGGGGTTATCAAATCCGGCGACCTGATAATGCTCCCGCTGCGCCGCGCACTGGAACAAACGGTAGTCTCACCTCAATACCTGCAGGATTTTCAACTTACCACTGCAATGCTGGGTGATCGGGTTGGATTGGTTGGCGCGCTTGCGCTGGCTCGTGCCTGATGACGATCTTCAATTGGCGGTGGATGCCCCTTCTGTAATTATTCAACCTCAAAAATGAAAATTTTGTTAAATCGGGTAAAATAAAAATCTCTTGTTCGCATAAATTGGAAAGCGTGGTCAACGTTATGAACCGTAAAATTCTGCTCGTTTTATTAGCTCTCGCGCTGATGGTCTTGATCTTGACTCCTGAGCAAGTATTGGCAGACCCATTAAGCCCGGTTGTCGAACAAGAGTCCCTCTCCCAACAAACTGTACAAGAGCTGCCGATCTATTTCTTTTACGGAGATACCTGTCCGCATTGCGCTAAAGCCAAACCCGTTATGCGCGAATTGGCAGCGGCGAACCCCGAAATTCAACTGTATGAAATCGAGATTTATAATTCAGAACAAAATCGGCAATTGTTTTCAGAAATCGGCAAACTCTACGAGTTTGAACCGCAATATGTTCCCACAATAATTATTGGTCTCGAAGTTTGGCAGGGCTATTCAGAAGAATTTGCCCCCGAAATCACGAACATGGTTAACCGCTGTCTTACTGAAGTCTGTGAAAATCGCGGGCAGGCGTTAATCGAGGCGAGCGGAATTAAACCATATTCTCCGACCACTGGCGGAGAACAACAGCCGACCTCGGAACCAACTTCAGTTCCCGAAGAAGAAGACAACGCCAACCTGACCAAGCTGCCCATCTTTGGCAAGGTAGATTTCTCGAATATGGGGCTTTTCTTAAGTACTGCACTGATTGCTTTTGTCGATGGCTTTAACCCTTGTTCTTTGTGGGTTTTAAGTATGCTTCTCGCCATCACTCTGCGCACTGGCTCAAGGAAGAAAATCATCGTTATCGGGTTGGTTTTTCTCACGGTGACGGCGTTAGTTTACGCGCTCTTTATCGCCGGTTTGTTTACAGTTTTAAAGGTTTTAAGCTTTGTCGGCTGGGTTCAAGTGGTTGTCGCGCTGGTTGCCCTCTTTTTTGGTTTGATCAATATCAAAGATTACTTCTTTTATAAAGAAGGGGTCTCGATGACAATATCAGATCAACAAAAACCAGGTATCTACCAGCGAATGCGAAAAATCCTGGAGGCCGGTGATTCCTGGTGGGGATTGGTCGGTGGAACAATTCTGCTGGCACTTGGTGTCTCTCTGGTCGAGTTTTCCTGCACCGCGGGTTTTCCGGTGCTCTGGACGAACCTGGTGTCAGCGCATGACGTCACTACAATTACATTCATTCTCCTCCTCCTCCTTTACATGATCATTTACCAGCTTGATGAGCTGGCGATCTTTATGGTTGCGACAGTTTCACTAAAATCGCAGCGGATGGAAGAAAAACATGGGCGCATCCTTAAGCTGATAGGCGGTGTGCTAATGCTCACCCTGGCAATCGTGATGCTGGTGAACCCTGCATTGATGAGCGATATTGGCAAGTCCTTGCTTATCTTCGCCATCGCTTTCGGTATCACAATCCTAATCCTGCTAATCCACCGGATAATTCTCCCCAGGTTGGGAATTCATATTGGTACTGAGTTCAAGAAAAATTCGAAAAAGCACTCAAGACACGATACTCATCATCATTAATACAATTACTTAATAGATGAAGATTAGCATTCTCGCCTTGAAAATTTAAGGTGAGAGTGCTTGACTTAAAGTTTCTATGATGCATAATTGAATATGTGGATTTCCAAACCGGAGATCCCTCTATGGATATCGCATGGTATCCAAAATTTTTCAGGAGGAGAGTATGAGTACAAAGAAAGTTGGTTTATTGATTGCTGTACTGTTTTTGGCGGTGAGCGTGCTTGTTGCATGCCAACAGCCAGCACCCACAGAAGCTCCGGTTGTTGCAACCGAGGCGCCGCCTGTGGTAGAAACTGAAGCTCCTGTCGTCGAAACTGAAGCGCCGGTTGAGATCACCGACACAGAGCTCAATGTTCTCTGTACACCGCAAGAAGAATGGTGCCAGGGAATGAAGCAAGAGTTCGAAGCCCTGTACGGTATTACCGTCAACTATGTGCGCATGTCATCAGGTGAAGCATTGGCGCGCGTTGAAGCCGAAAAAGATGCCCCAACATTTGATATTTGGTGGGGCGGCCCGATCGACAGCTTTGTTTCTGCCAAAGGCAAAGGGCTGCTTGAAACCTATGATTCCCCCAACTATGTCAATTTGATCGATCCAGTCAAGATGAAAGATGTTGACAACCAATGGGTAGGTATCTATATCGGTTCCCTGGGCTTTGGCACCAACACGAATTGGCTTGCCGAACACCCCGGCACAGCAGCACCCACCTCTTGGGATGATCTGCTCAAACCTGAGTTCAAAGGCCAATTAATGGTCGCCCATCCCTCCACTTCTGGCACCTCTTATACGGCGCTGGCGACAATCCTTCAACTCCGTGGTGAAGAAGCTGGATGGGAATATATTCGGCAATATGCCGCTCAAATGGCACAGTTCACCAAAAGCGGCGCTGCACCAGCCAAATTTGTTGGCCAGGGCGAAGCTGCGGTGTCTATCGTTTTCTCACATGATATCGTGAATGAAATCGATAACAACCAGATGCCGTTGGTGCTCACCTTCCCCGAAGAGGGCACCGGCTATGAAATCGGTGGAATGGGTATCCTCAAAGGCGCCGCACACATGCAGGCTGCCAAACTATGGTTTGATTGGGCAATTTCGGCTGAAGGTCAGTCGCTTGGACCCATATACCATGCCTACCAGGCTCCCACGGTGAAAGGCGTTGAACTCTCACACCCCGAACTCCTTGAAGTCAAACTAATCGATTACGACTTCATTTGGGCTGGCGAGAACAAAACTGCAATCATCGAGAAATTCACCAACGAGATCGCAACTGCAGACAACTTGAAACAATAATTTCGTTACTTGATCACTGGGCGGCGCGAGCCGCCCAGTGTGTAATAAATGGAGGAATATGCAGACCGAAGCAACGAGCCATGATTCTCCCAAACCCAATCCTTCCGGTTTTTTAAATCGTTTACGTGAGTTCTCACTTATCGGCAGAGACCCCGTTCTTATGGCGAGTCTGCTGCTGTCGGGTATTTTTATTCTAGTTTTCGTTATTTTCCCCCTCTATAAATCAATCATCGGCGGCTTTATATCAAAAGAAGGGGCATTTGATCTAACTTATTTTGCCAGATATTTTGATGATTATTACGGACCTGGCCTTCGCAGCGCGTTTATGGATACGATGTTGATGGGGTTATTAACCGCCACTGCTGGAACCCTGGTTGGCTTTATTTTTGCGTACGCGGTGGTGCGCTGCAATATACCTGGTAAAAAAATCGTGCATTGGCTTGCATTGGTGCCGACTGTCTCACCACCCTTTGCCCTGGCACTCAGCATGATTTTATTGTTTGGTCGGAACGGGCTGATTACTCGCCGTTTGCTGGGTATTACCTGGGCACCGGGGATGAATGATGTTTACGGATTAGATGGTCTTGTGATTGTACAGACGATCACCTTCTTCTCCGTTTCGTACTTGATGTTAAAAGCGATGTTGGAACGGCTAAACCCTGCAATGGAGGAGGCAGCAGCAAGCCTCGGGGCAGGAAGGTTCCATCTTTTTCGTACGATTACATTGCCTTTGTTAATTCCAGGAATTGCGGGCTCATTCCTGCTCTTATTTGTCGAATCACTTGCGGACTTGGGTAACCCGCTTTTTATCTCAGGCAACCGCACAGTTCTTTCAGCGCAAATCTATTTATCGGTCATTGGTGAATACAACTATCAAAAAGCCTCTGCGCTTTCTTTTGTGTTGATCATTCCAACCCTGGTGATTTTCTTAATGCAGCGATATTATGTGAATCGCCGCACATTTATTTCAGTTACAGGTAAACCTGCTGGTTCACAGATCCTTGAAAAAGACCCGATCATTCGTTTTATCTTCAACGGCATCACCTATCTGATTATTGGGTTTATCTTACTGCTTTACGCTTCAATTATTTATGGTTCCTTTACCACCACCTGGGGGGTGAACTTTACTCCGACTTTGAAACATTGGTCAATGACGTTAACCAGAGGTGTTGAAGCAATTCTCGATACTACCTTCCTCAGCGCGCTGGCTACGCCGGTAGCGGCGATTCTGGGGATGATAATCGCCTGGCTGGTTGTACGTAAACAATTCACCGGCAAGGCTGCATTAGATTTCACATCCAACCTGGGTGGGGCGGTTCCCGGAACAATTCTGGGTATTGGTTTTGTTATGGCTTTCAATAAACCACCACTCGCGCTGGCGATTGTGGTGTATGCGATTCTGGCTCTTTTCTTTTCTCAAACCGTGGGAAAGAAACCGGCTGAACGGCTGATCATTTTACTCATCGGCACCGCGGCAGGTGTGCTGCTTTCAAAAATTGAACCGCGCGCGATGTATTATTATCTGGGTGGCATGTACTTGGTAACCGCTGTAGTTTACTTTGTTACTCAAAAAAAGGTGATTCCCTCCCTGATTATTGCTGGTCTGGGCATTTATGTAATGGCCACAAACTGGGCAGATGCACTTACCAAGCCTATCGCTGCCTTCAGCCGATCCATTGAACGCGGATTTTGGAGCAATGCCATTTACCAGTTTTCCGACCATCTCAAGGTACTCCTTCAGCCGGTGGATGCTTTGCTGGCAATCATCCTTGTGTTTATAAGTGTTTTTCTGTGGCAAAACCTTAAAGGAAGACCGGCACGTGTAATAATCGGAATATTGGGGTTAACAATCCCCTGCGCGCTTTCTTTTGTTGGCGTGCCCTTTGCGATGGTAGGCGGCGCGTATATCATCATGGCGGCATTCATCGTCCGCAGCCTGCCCGCCTCAGTTCGCTCAGGGGTGGCGGCATTACAGCAGATCGACCCGTCAATTGAAGAAGCCTCAAATATCCTTGGCGCTGATGCACAATATACCTTCCGCAAAGTGACCTTGCCGCTCATCTTACCGGCGCTTCTGGCGGGTTTGATTTTTAGCTTCACCCGCCACATGACCAGCCTTTCAGCTATCATCTTCCTGGTTAGCGCGAAATGGCGCATTGTGACGGCTTCGATTCTCAGCGAATGGGAGCAGGGTGGTGTTGGCATCGCAGCAGCGTATTCAACGGTGATCATTATCCTCGTGCTGATCGCGATCATTGTTTTGAATCTCATCATCAACAAATTATTCAAAGGCAGAGGCTCGGTTGATATGAGCCAGGGCTTTTAGACTTTACAATTGAGGAAAATACATCATGTATCTGACCCTGAAAAATATCACCAAAGTATTCCCGGCTCGCGGTGGAGTAGGCGAAGTCACTGCTGTTTACAATGTCGACCTCGATATTAATAAAGGCGAACTCGTTACTTTGCTCGGACCTTCCGGCTGCGGGAAGACAACCACGCTGAGGATGATCGCGGGTTTCGAGTTCCCCACTACGGGGGAGATCATTCTGGATGGTGCAAAGATCAACTCGCTTCCTCCCCATAAACGCGATATGTCTATGGTGTTTCAAAGTTATGCCATTTTTCCGCACCTGACCGTGTTTGAGAATATTGCCTATGGGTTGAACGTTCATCATGTTTCAAAGGCAGAAGCCCTTGAACGGGTTAATCATGTGCTTGAGCTGGTGCACCTGGAGGGTTATGGAGATCGCGCTCCGACACAGTTGTCCGGAGGTCAGCAGCAACGGGTGGCGCTGGCGCGCGCTTTGGTGATGGAACCCAAAGTATTGTTGATGGACGAGCCACTATCAAACCTGGATGCCAAACTACGCGAGGAGATGCGTACTGAGATAAGGCGAATTCAGAAAGAATTAAACATCACCAGTGTTTATGTCACCCATGACCAAATCGAGGCTATGACACTTTCGGATCGGATTGTGGTGATGAACCAGGGGAAGATTGAGCAGATCGGTTCACCAGTGGAAATGTACCGCTTCCCGGCCAATAAGTTTGTGGCTGATTTTATCGGCCGCGCAGAATTTATTGATGGCGTGGTTGTTGAGCAGAATGAGGCTGTCTTAATTGTCAAAGCATTGGGAGAGGTTGTGACCCTGAAGAACGTGAAGGGGACGTTCAGTAAGCATCAAGAGGTCACACTCATCGTTCGCCCCGAGATGGTGCGCGTTAAGAAAAGTGGTGAACTATTCAAAGGTATCGTCAAGCGCGCGGTGTTCCTTGGAGATGTGATTGAATATGATGTGGAAGTAAATGGAAAGTTGTTAATTGGTGTCGAAACCGATCCAAGTGTCATTGTCCTTTTTAACGAAGGTGAAGAAGTGACCGTCGGTTTTTCAGAAGGTTCAATTCAAGTTTTACCAATGGCTGAATAATGAAAGCATACGACATCGTAATGATCGGAAACTTCGCCAAAGACGAGCTGATTGTCGATGGCGTATCAGAAATTGCCTCCGGCGGCGGGGTGTACTACGGAAGTGTTGTGGTGAAGCGCTTAGGGCGAACGGTCGCCGTGGTCACCCGCCTTCATCCGCGCGATTTTTCACGCCTCCAGAAGCTTAAAGATGAGGGGGTTGAAGTTTATCCAATTGCTGCAGAGGATACCTCAGGGATTGCGAATTACTACCGTTCCGAAGATATGGAACGTCGAATTTGTAAACCGATTGGCTTTGGAGGCAAGTATTCTCTCCAGCAGATTCCAGATTTACCGACAAAAGTCATCTTGCTTTCACCCTTGTTTGCCGGCGAGGTTGATCTGCCGCTGCTGCAGCAATTGGCACAGCGTGCGCCTGTGGGGTTGGATGTTCAGGGTTTTATCCGTGTGCCTGTGGCTGACGGGCTTGAATTTGAACCATGGAAGCAGATGGAAGAAGGATTACGCTCGGTAACCTATCTAAAGGTTGACCGTGCTGAAGCTGAATTTCTTACTGGTGAAGCCGATCTCGCAAAAGCTGCAGCGCGATTGCATTCACTGGGACCCAAAGAGATTGTGATGACTGAATCATCAGGAGTTACAGTGTCTTGCGACGGGCGTTTCTATTTTGCCCCATTTACACCACGCTCTCTACAGGGAAGAACTGGCAGAGGCGACACTTGTTTTTCGACCTACATCGCCATGCGCATCACCTCCGACCCAGCCATAGCTTGCCGATGGGCGGGGATGGTTACATCGCTTAAACAAGAGGTTCCCGGCCCATGGCAGGGAACCAAAGAGCAGGTGGCGAACCTTCTTCTTACCGCCTGACAAATCCAGGAATAATAGCATGACCCCAATTGATAAAGAGAGCGCTCTTTTATATCATCGCTTGGGCGGGGTTCCGGGCAAGCTGAAAATTCTGCCGAGTAAACCGCTCGCCACGCAGCAAGACCTCGGCTTAGCCTATACCCCTGGGGTGGCTTTTCCGGTGCTGGAAATAGCAAATAATCCTGATTTGGCTTACGACTACACTTCAAAAGGGAATTTGGTGGCAGTGGTGAGCAACGGCACCGCCATTCTTGGCTTGGGCAATCGCGGTGCTTTGGCGAGCAAACCGGTGATGGAAGGCAAGGCAGCATTATTCAAACAATTTGCGGATATTGACAGTATCGACATCGAGATTGATTCAACCGACCCTGAAACGGTAATTAAGGTTTGTGCTGCAATCGGCAAGACCTTTGGCGGTATCAACCTCGAAGATATTCGGTCACCCGACTGCTTTTTGATTGAACGCAGGGTGAAGGAACTTCTCGATATTCCTGTTTTTCACGATGATCAGCATGGCACGGCGATCATCCTCGGCGCAGCACTGATTAATTCGCTGGAGATTATCGAAAAAAAGATACATGAAATCAAGATCGTTTTTGCAGGCGCTGGCGCTGCTGCGCTGGCCTCTGCGGCTCATTTTGTAAAGATGGGCGTGCCACAGGAGAACATCTGGATGTGCGATGTTGCCGGGTTGGTCTATCATGGGCGAACTGAGGAGATGTTCCCCGAGAAAGCGATATTTGCTCAAGGTAGCCGGTCAATGACATTGGGTGAGGTGCTGGAAGGCGCCGATGTGTTTATTGGGTTATCGGCGGCGAATATCGTTACCACAGAGATGTTGCTGCGTATGCGGGCGAAACCGGTGATTTATGCTATGGCGAACCCTGACCCTGAAATTGCTTATGCCTTGGCGAAGCAAACACGTCCCGACGCATTGATCGGAACTGGCCGATCAGATTTTCCTAACCAGGTAAACAACCTGCTTGGTTTCCCATTCATTTTTCGCGGAGCGTTGGATGTTCGTGCTACAGCGATCAATGACGAAATGAAACTCGCTGCCAGCAAGGCTTTGGCTGCTTTGGCAAAAGAACCGGTACCCGGCCACGTTCTCGCCGCATATGGGTTGGATTCACTGGAATTTGGCATGGATTATGTAGTGCCAAAACCGTTGGATAAACGGGTGTGTCTGTGGGAGGCGCCGGCAGTGGCACTCGCCGCCATGCAGAGTGGTGTAGCGCGCCTGAGTATCGACATCGATCGTTATCTGCACAGCCTTGAGAACAGGTTTCAGATCTGAAAAATCGGGTTATATAAGGATAATGGATAATATGGAAAAGAAAATTGTCGGTTTAAGAGAAATACGAGTAAAAGCAGAGGCCAGTTCGCTACAGGGTTGGCGAAAACAGGTTATCGCTGGCCAGCCTGAAACAGGCCGGTCATACGCCTTTATCAGTGACGAAGGTAATTACATGCCAGGCGGTGAAGGAACTGCCCCTACACCTTTGACATATTTTGTCAGCGGAATGGCACTTTGACTGATTTCCCATGTGTCGCAGGTTGCGACCAAAAAGAAATTGGCAATTCGGAATGAGCGTGTGATAGTGACTGGATACTTTCACGAGCAGGGATCAGTGTTGAAAGGTGATGCAGAGGGATTCTGTGATTCTTTTGACATCGAGGTTTTGCTTGACTCAGATGAAAGTGAAGAGGTAATTTCACACTTGGTGCGTTTGGCACGACAAATGTGTTTTACCGAAAAAGCCCTGACAGGTCAGGTAAATGTAATGGTCAAGCAAACCCATAACGGGAAAACAAAACCGGTGTAAACTATTAAGCATAAATATACTGTAAGGATTCCATAAATCACAATTGAAAGAAGGCGGTTTCCTATGATTTCTATCAAATCCCCAAATACCAAAGAAGAATACCGACTTTACTATGAATTGAGGTATAAAGTTTTACGTGAACCTTGGGGTCAGCCGAAAGGCACTGAGAAAGATGATTACGAACCAATATCACAACATCTTATGTTAGTTGATGAAGAAAAGGGCGAAGTCGTTGGGTGTATCAAGTTCTTCGAAAAGGAACCTGGCATCGCATGGTTCTCACATCTCGCGATAAAGATTGGCCGGCAACGCATGGGGTTTGGAAAGCAGCTGCTGACTCATGTTGAAGCACTCGCACGAGAACAAGGATTTAAGAAAATCGGATGTCAGTCCAGGTTGAATACAACCAGTTTCTTTGAGAGAATGGGGTATCAGATTAACGGCATGCCCACAGGCTATTTTGGCAACACAATGGTGGTGTGGATGGAAAAAGATTTATAGAAATCTGAAGGCAGAACAAAGACACCCTGGTTATCCAGGGTGTCTTTTTACTTAATCAGCAGTGGAAGAGGTGGAGGGTTTATTTGATTTGAAGAGGCTTTGAATCAGCAAGAGCAGCCCTCTCAGCGGAGCGAAGATCCAGCTAATCATACCGTTTATTAGCGCAAAACCCTGACTCAGCCAAAGTAGAAATGGACGGAAGACTTTCATGAACGGGAAATAATCATAAGCCAACGCCAGAAGAATGGTTGCGACTGAAATTCCAAATCGTGTCCAATCTCCGATGTGAATTTTCGCCAGGTCTTCAATCAACAGCTCGATACCAATGTTTAGAACCAGAATGTAGGCAGCTGTTTTCAGAATGGGGGCTTTTTCAACTATCTTGCTGAAGATTCCCGCTGCAAAGCGCATCATGACAATGCCTATCGCCACGCCCAGCATGACCACTAAAATATGATCGGAGAGGGAAACTGCTGCAACCACGTTGTCCAGGCTGAAAGCCAGGTCCATTAGTTCTACAGCCAAAACTGTTGCCCAAAAACCTCGATGTTCAATTGGTTTGCCTTTTGATTCATCCTCACTGCCATACCCATGGGCACTCAGGTCATCGAGGGCAAGCTTAATCAGGTAAGCAGCCCCAACCAGTTTTAACCAAGGGTTTTGGATAATATAACTGGCGGCTACCAGCATCAACCCGCGACCAACGTAGGCACCAATCAAACCAACTTTTAACGCAGCAGTTCTCTGTGGGCCGAGGAGTTTATCAAGGGAATGTCCATACCTTGAAAGGAATTTCGGCCATGGAATTGGCTCATGGTCTGGGAGTGGTGCAACCATTGCCCCTAACACGGCTGCGTTGTCAATGGATAGGATCCCCTCAAGAAATATTAACTGAATGATGATGACAATGAACGAAAAGTCCATTTCTAACTCCTGTTTATTTTTCCATCCTGATGGGATTATCTTGATAATTCACAATCAGAAGCCTACAAGAATAAAACGCAAGGTCATGAAGAATGAGTATAACTGGAAGTAATAGAAATTGCATGTGATGTTTATCATCATTAAATGATTATTCCTGCGATACAAAACAATTTCAGAGGTAAAACCCCCTGGAAAAGTTGTGCCAAGTCAGTGAAAAAGATATATAATAATTTGGATAAAATTAGGCAGGAAAGGAGGGCTATGATTTCAATTATTGGAATTCAAATCAATCTTCCACCTCAATTGTCTTTCTTGGGCACACCGTTAGCTGAATTTCTCGTCAACCTTGCCGCATGGGGCATCATCGCTGCGCTTATTTACTGGTCGATTACCCCATTATTAAAAAAACTCATGCGAACTATACCCGGCGAAGTGGAAGACATCGTGTTTGCAATTATTCGCCGCCCGATCTCATTCTTATTATTTTTTATTGGGTTCCGTTTGTCCATCCCCTATCTCGAAGCCACTGAAAAGACCGAACGGCTTCTTATCCAAATATCGATGACGTTCATCATCTTATTTGCCGGGCATATCATTGGCAAGATTATTCGCGATGTGCTCGTGTATTACGGCGGAGATTGGGCGAGGCGTACTGAGAGTCAGGTGGATGATATCCTGTTGCCAGTGCTCAGCCTTTTTGGCCCGCTCGTGCTCATCCTGGTGGCGGCTCTGCTTATTTTGCCAATGTGGGGTGTGGATGTCAGCTCTGTACTCTTAGGTGCTGGCGTCCTCGGATTGGTTCTGGGCTTGGCACTGCAGGAAACGCTTTCCAATATTTTCAGCGGTCTGAGCTTATTGATCGAAGCCCCTTTTCGGCGCGGAGACCTGATTCGGCTGACGAACGGTAAAGTATGTGAAGTTCAAAGGCTGGGCTTGCGTTCAACAACGCTGCTTTCGCTTGATGAACAATCAACAATTTTCATGCCCAACAAGCTGCTTGCAGCCGACATGCTGATCAACCTTACGAAACCCACGGCTGAGCAGCGGTACAGTATTCCGCTGACAGTTGCCGCCGGCAACGACATCTCCGTTGTAAAAGAAGCTTTGTATCGAATTGCGCTCGGGCATCCTGCTGTTCTGGTTTCGGAAATTTCATCGAAGATTCCCAAGATCCACGCGTTAGTGGATTATCTGCGCGCCAATACGGCTACTTTATCAATTCACGATCCAATTCGAGCACCCATTGAAATGATCGCTGATAATTATGAGTTTGCAACTAATCGCTTGGAGCATGAAGCCCAGGTAAACACCCACCTCATCCTGTTGGAAGAGAACATTCGAACCATGGTGAGAGGAATTCGTACTCGCGAGATGAGTGGAATCTCGCGGCAGGAAATCTTAGAGATTAAAGACATTTATTTCGGTGCGGTAGAGAAATGTACTGTTGAGTTGTTGTCACATATAGAAAAGTGGATTTCAACGCGTGATTTTTGGCTTAAAGATGATGATTATCGACTGCAGAAAAAGATCTGGCACGAGCGCAGTGAGAGCCTGACTTTGCGTTGGGAGAATCTGAAGAAATGCGTCTTGCATCCAGATGAGAGCATGGAGCTGCGGCTTGATGACCAGGCGGAAGAAATGATTGAATGGCTGAACCGCGACTTTAAGCTCGTGCACGGTATCTGGAAAAATCCGATGGCTGAGGTCACCAGCGTCAGTACTGATGAAATCAACCTCGAGCTGCACTATTATGTAGATAATATCAGGCTTGAAATGGATTGGCGTCCGCGCCGGGTGAGATCTGAGTTAAATCAGCTCATTCGCTACGTATTTATTCAGGAGGGCATCTGGTCATAGGCTGAGTGGATTGCATGCCCCATAAAACACAGAGAACCCCCACCATCTGGGGTTCTCTATCTGTTTTAACGAGTTATTTGTCTGTTAAAAGGGGGGCTGCTTTTCAATCAATCGTTGGTAATCGTCA
>JAGOVY010000050.1 GCA_018060515.1 Anaerolineaceae bacterium
GGGCATAGGATGGTTGGGTCATCAGTTCTGACCATTTCAACAAACCGACACTGGTTGAATAAGCTGGCGATTGCAGCTGGTCGACCAAGCCAATCAGGTTTTCAGGTCGGGCGACACGAACCGGCATGTTGAGAACATTGGCAGCCAATTGCCGCATACCGGGGAGCTGACTGGAACCGCCTGTAAGGATCATGCCTGCTGGGAGGAGATTATCGTATCCCGAGCGGCGGACTTCTTCACGCAGAAGCTGGAAAATTTCTTCAACGCGGGCTTCGATGATATAGGCTAAATCACGGCGCTTGATCTGCAGCGGTTGATCATCGCTAAAGGTTTTGAGGGTGAAAAATTCACCGTCGCCAACCTCAGCGGTCATTGCGTGCCCGTATTGTTTCTTAACTTGTTCAGCTTGTTCAGGGCTGATGCGTAAGCCGATGGCGATATCCTGGGTGATATGACTTCCGCCAATTGGGAGAACATTGGTATGCCAGACGTCGCCGTTGATATAGATGGCAAGGTCGCTGGTACCACCACCGATATCGCAGACACAAACACCCATATCTCGTTCTGCTTTGGTGAGTACAACTTCACCAGAGGCTAACGGGTTTAGCACAAATTGGAGCACTTCAACGTTGCAAGCGTTGACGCATTGGCGAATGTTCTCAACGGTGGCTGCAGCAGCGGTGATGATGTGTGCTTCGACTTCTAACCTGAAACCTGAAAAGTTGATCGGTGAGACAATCCCATCCTGTCCATCGACTGAAAACCCGCGTTGAATGACGTGGATGATCTCGCGGTTATGCGGCATGGCGACTGCCATTGCGGCTTCAAGTGCGCGTTCTACATCCTCTTGGGTGATTACTCCGCCGCTGATACCCACCACGCCGCGCGAATTCATGGCAGACACATGCGATCCTGCCATACTCACCAACGCCGACTCGATTTCAAGCCCGGAAGTGCGCTGTGCCTTTTCTATCGAATTGGAGATGGAACGGGTTGCTGCTGTGATATCAATGACATTCCCTTTCTTAATTCCATTGGCTGGTTCAATACCAACGCCTAATATGCGCATATCTGCTTCACCTTCCAGGCGGGCGACAAGTGTGCATACTTTGGTGGTTCCGATATCAATTCCAACTACAATTGGCTCTTCCATAACGCTACTCCGTTCGATAAAATGGCGCATCGATATATGCGATGCTGATAAAAACTGGGTTAAGCCCGAGAGAATTGAGATGATTGAGAATTGCCTGGTAAATGACCAGTTTTGTCTCGATCTGGCTCAAATCTGTACCGAAGAAGACTTCCCAACCACCCTGATCCTGCCAACCAATGCCTGAGATTGGGTCATAGACCAAAACGGCTCCTTCGGGCAGGTGGCTACTCATCGCCAGTGCAACCTGCATCACTCCAGTGTTGACATGCGCTGCGCGATCTGATGGGTTTAACGGTTTCTCGATTTGTTCGAATACCATTGTCAGGTATTCATTTACATTCGTCGGCGCTTTTCTTTCAACAAGCAGCGGAGGACTTACCGGGCTGTTGATTGTGAACAAGCCTGAAACCTCACCGCGAGGGGCAAGGACGACGCCTTCACCGTCAATCCAGTAATCGCCGCCATCGCTGTGCCAAAGTACAACGGGCTCGCGTTCTGAGGCGGTAATAACGATGCGATTGGGTAATTTGACGCTAACCTCACTGCCCATTAGCTCAGGATAGGTCATTAATATGGTGTCCAAGATCTCTTCCGTGTTCACCGTGAATACAGAAGTCTGATGGTTGATTAACAGAGGTTCAAAATCTGCTGAAGAATACCTGGTAAGACCGTATAGTTCAAAGGCGTTGATGCGGAATAACGGGGAGTTGATCAGGATGATTGCGAAAATCAACAGCAACACTGTCAAAATGCCTGAAACCCATTGCCAGCTAAAATGGAAGATTGGCAGGGCTGGCAATCGGGTTTCGACTCCATTGGCACTGACTGCGTAAACTACTTTGCGGCGCGGTGGTGTACCCGCTGACTGCCGGTTGGCAGCCTGGTTTTCGCTGCGGCGGGTGACCACGCGGTAAGGAGCGCTGCTGCTGATGGGTGTTGAGGCGGCAGGGTCTTCTGGATGTGTTTGACTGGCTGGCTGGCGTTTCTGCCGCAGCTGTTCAGAACGATTCGCAGAAGTATCTTTCTTAAACAGGTTCATCCCTCACTCCTGAAAACACGCACTGTATGGTCGCGGGCGCCTTTGCGATCAAACGCGAATTGAACCAGTCGCTCGATCAGTTGGTTGTAGCTAATGCCGGCAGCCTGCCACAGTTTTGCGTACATACTGATGGAAGTAAAGCCGGGAATGGTATTGATTTCTCCAACGTAGAATTTGCCGCTCTTACGGTCGAGCAGAAAATCCACCCGTGCGAGCCCGGCACCATCAATGGCTTGATAGGCTTTAATTGCCATCGCGCTCATTTCACGGCTGATGTTCTCGTCCAACGCTGCTGGGATGACCAAGGTGGAGAGGTTGGTAACGTATTTCGCCGTGTAGGAATAAAAATCTTCCTGTGGTTGAACTTCACCAGGCACAGAAGCGATGGGGTTTTCATTGCCCAAAACGCTGACTTCCAAATCGCGGGCGTCAACGCCGCGTTCAACTATTACCCGCCGGTCATAGGATGCTGCTTCGAGCAGCCCTTCAACCAGGCTGGAGTGGTTAGTACAACGAGTTATGCCAACTGAAGAACCCAGATTGGCGGGTTTGACAAAAACCGGGTAAGCAAACGCGCTCTCAATGCGTTTGATGGCCGCATCAGGATTGTTCTGGACCTCTTCACGCAAAACGAGCAGAGAATCAGTTACGGGAATTCCATTTGCCCGCATCACATCCTTGAAGAGGCTTTTATCCATGCACACTGCAGATGCGAGAACACCACCGCCTACGTAAGCGAGATCAGCCAACTCAAGCAGGCCTTGAAGGGAACCATCTTCACCAAAAGTGCCATGGATCAACGGAAAAACGACATCAATCACGGCGAAAGGTGAGAGCTTGTTTTTATTGACGGTAAAGAGCTGACCCTGTCGTGGTTCTGGCAGAAGTGCAAGTGGATGAAGCGACTGGTATTGCCGTTTCTCGAAATTGCCGATCACGTCTTCACCGCCAAGCCATCGGCCTTCAGGGGTTACACCAATTTGTGTCACCTCAAAATCACTGGCCTCGAGGACAGAAAGCATTGACCGTGCGCTCATGAGAGAAACTTCATGTTCACCTGACCTGCCTCCAAAAATTACTGCCAACCGTTTATGTTCGTTCATTTACATATCCTGCCAATCTCCAACCAGTTCAACTTCGAGCTCAAGCTGGATGCCGGTTTTCTCTTCTACTTTGCTGCGAACCAGTTGGATGAGTCGAAAATAATCACGCGCAGATCCGCTTCCATCGTTTATGAAGAAGTTCGCATGAAGGGTACTGACTGAAACTCCGCCGATATGTGTACCTTTAAGACCCAGGCTGTCAATAATTCGTCCGGCAGAATCACCTTCAGGGTTTTTAAAGGTAGAACCCATGCAAGGTCCGAGAGGTTGGGTTAGTTTTCTGCGTTCAGAAAACTCGCTCATCTGTTTATGAATCCTTTCGCGATCGCCTTTTTCAACTGAAAACCGGGCTGCAAGAATAAAAGCTTCACCTGGCTGCCGTTTGAGCAGGCTGCTGCGATACGAATATCCCATCTGCTCTGAATTGAGCCATTGAATACCCTGTTCGTGGTGCAAAATATTGGCCGCAACCAGGCATTGCTGAATGGACGAGTCAAATGCGCCAGCGTTGCCATAGACAGCCCCGCCAACGGTTCCCGGAACTGTGGTTGCCCATTCCATTCCAGTGAGCCCTTGCAGCGCCGCTGTGCGTGCAGCGGTAATCAGCACCGCTCCTGATTCAGCGTATAACGCAGGTTCGGTGTCGGGGTTTTCTATTTGGATGCTTTTTGCTTTGTTTTGAATGACAACGGCATTAATGCCCTCATCGCTGACGAGAATGTTCGAACCGCTGCCGAGGATGAAAAAGGGAGCCTCAACAGACCAGAGGAAGCGAATATCCTCTGCAAGCTGCCCGGCGCTGCTGCTGGTGACGAAATAGCGTGCCGCACCACCTGCCTTTGCGGTGGTCAGGTTCGCCAGCGGTACGTTTTGCTGCAGCCTGCTACCAAAAAAGTCGTTCAAAACACTCTCATCCATCTTTATCATCTCTTTAGTCATCCAAAAGCTTCACGCAAGCAGTTTCCTGCGGGTTTCTTTTACTGATACTTTTGCAAGAAAGGTCCATCTTAACCTTTCCTTTCAGACAATATTGCTGCTAAATCACGGCAAATCTGGTTGGCGTCGCCCGCAGAAAGCACTAAAACTACATCTCCGGGTTGGAGTTCATCGCTGAGGTAATCAACGACTGAACTGAGCGAAGCGATGTATTTCGCTGCTGGTTTGTCGATACGCTCGATCAAGCTCTCCGGCGAGTAGGTTTCTTTTTTCTCCCGAGAGGTATATACATCTGTAACGATTACCAGATCAGCATCGGTAAAAGACTGCAAGAAATCACCCTCCAACGAGCGGGTCCGCGAGTACGTATGCGGCTGCCAGACAGCAATAATGCGCTGGTGCGGGAAACGGCTGCGTGCGGCAGCCAATGTTGCTCTGATCTTGCTTGGATGATGCGCGTAGTCATCAATAATTGTGATTCCGTTTTCAACTGCAACAATCTCAAAGCGGCGTCCAGCTCCCAAATAGGTTGAGAGGGCATCCGCGGCTGCTTGAAGCGGTCTGCCCAGTGCTGCATGCACGGTCAGCACACCGAGAGAATTGAGTACATTGTGCTCACCCGGAATTTGCAGCCTCACCATTGCAACCGGTTCAGATGAGCCTGATGCTTCTACCGTAAAACTGAATCCTCCGGCTTCGTTTAATCTCAGGTCAATGGCTTTGAAACTTGGGGTGTGCTGCAAACCAAAGGTTAGAAGACGTACCCCGGCAGGCAGATTTTCACCCTTGGCGGCTGCGCCGCGATCATCTGCATTAAGCACCAGTGCTCCACCGGGTTTGATCTGCTGGATGAATGTTGAGAAGGCAGTGTGGTAGCTTGAGACTGTTGGGAAGCAATCAGGGTGGTCGTATTCAACATTGGTGAGTAACACTATCTTCGGTTCAATACCCAGGAACATGTGGTCATATTCGTCTGCTTCGATAACGAAATAAGGACTGCTGCCTGAATGTGCGTTACTGTTCAGGTTCAATGAAGTACCGCCGAGAATATACCCGGCATCAATACCAGTTTGTTGCAGGCTCCAGGCTAACATGGCTGAGGAAGTGGTTTTTCCGTGAGATCCAGCCACGGCGATACTCTCACGTTGATCGAGCAGGGTGTGAATGAAGTCCATACGTTTCATCACCGGAATGCCAGCTTGCTGAGCTGCAAGTACCTCAGGGTTCTCATCAGAGATGGCTGAAGATCTTACCACGAGGCTTGCACCCAGGATGTGCTCTGCTGCGTGACCCTGGTAAACAACCGCCCCGGATTCGCGTAGATTGAGCGCCATGGCTGACAGTGACTGATCAGAGCCGCTGACTTTGTATCCTTGCTCGAGTAAGACATGTGCAATCGATGACATGCCGCTGCCGCCAATTCCAATGAGGTGGATATGCTTTTTCATATGAACACCACCACCACAATTACAAAACAAACTGCGAACGCGATGTACAAGGTTGGTGTCGTCATGAGCCAGGATGGCGGCAATTTTTCCACCATTTGCAGCGCGGCCCGTCCAGCTTCGGTAAGCACGTCTGGAGGCAGGACATAAGCGAGAGGGTAGTTCGTGTTATGGAGAAAATACCAGATTGTTCCGAAAACTAAATAGCCATTAAAACCGCCCAGTATTGCGCCGAGAGCTTTATCGTAGAACATAAACTGCATGAAGCGACCGCTTGATGCCAATTTGGGGATCTTCGGCAACTGGTGGCCGATAAACAGGAATATTAGGAGCAAAACACTTTTCAGCCAAAAGATAGTCGCCGGCTTGGCTTGATCAATTGCATTTTGATAGAAAGGTAAATAGGCTTCTAAGAGCGTCATCGTGACCAACGCCAGAACAATACTGAATACGACCAACAATTCCTTAGCCCATCCGCGCATTGAGCCGATGATGGCAAAGATGATGATGAAAACCCAGAGGAGGAAACTTAAACTAACCATATCATATGCTCCTGTCGCTCTGCTTCTTTGCAGCCACATCCATTATGAGTTGGGCAATTTTCTGAGCGGCACCTGGATGGTATAAACCCTCCATGTTATTGCGCATTTCTGGCAAGCTGTTCTTATCTGTCAAAAGGCTGCCGACGGTTGACGCAAGTGTTGTAGAGAGAGCGGCGTTTTCGATGATCACGGCAGCACCAGCTTCTACCAGATGGTCTGCATTTACCTTTTGGTAGCGCCAGGCGTAAGGGTAGGGCACCAAAATGGCAGGAAGACCGTAGAAAGGTAATTCGCCGAGCGTAGAAGCGCCTGCCCTGGAGATGACCAAGGAAGCACATGAGAATGCCGCGCTGATTTCCTCGTGCAGATAGGCGTAGGGTTGATATCTGGCTGCCAAGTGCCTGGCCAGTGCTGATTTTCTGAGCTGTGCTTCAGCCAAATCAGCCGTGCCAGTAAGGTGCAATACCTGTGTTTGCTGCAGCAGAGGTTCGAGATTGTCGAAGATCGCCTGGTTCATTGAGTGGGCGCCTTTGCTGCCGCCAATCACCAGCAAGACGGGCATTTCACGCGTGAGTTCAAAAGTCCCCAATGCTGCATCCAGCGGGATACGGGTGAGATCGGCGCGTGTGGGGTACCCTGTGACGACCAATTTCCTGCCTTTTGGAAGATAATCGCTTGTTTTCCCGTCGGTTACCGCAATCACATCCGCAAAACGTGATAGGGCTTTTAGCGCCATACCGGGTTCGATGTCTGGCACATAGAGAATCTGGTGTTTATTTTTGGCAGCCAGCGCCATTGGAACAGCGACATAACCGCCAGTAAAAAGCAACACATCGGGTTGGAATTCGCGCAAGATGCGCCGCGACTGGAAATATCCGCGTGCGAGCTTGATGAGGTTGGCTGGCAGCGCAAGGAGACCAACGCCATGCACACCCGCTGCACTGATCTCAGTGAAGGGCACGTGATGACGCGTCACAAGGTTGGCTTCCATGCCACCCTTGCTGCCGACCCACAGGGTCTGGTCTGTCTGCTCAGCGACTGCTTGCAGGATCGCCATTGCGGGGTACACTCCGCCGCCGGTCCCGCCCGCGCAAATTAACAACCGCATCTCTCGGGTTCCTTTCTGCATAAATTTTTGCAATTTTTGACTGACGATAAATGCTCATCAGAATACCGATTGCAGCCAGTGTGGTGATGAGGCTTGAGCCGCCAGAGCTGATAAGCGGCAAAGCATTGCCCGCAAATGGCAGCAGGTTAACGAGCACGCCGATATTGATAACCGCCTCGAGGAAAATCCAGAGGGTGATCCCTGAGGCAAGCCATTTTCCTAAATTGTCTGGCGCTTGGTTGGCAATGGTAATACCGCGCCATAAGAGCCCGATATACAGGGCAATGATGATAAATGCACCGATCAAACCAGTTTCTTCGGTGATTACTGCGAATATCGAGTCTGTGGTTGCCACCGGCAACCCAATGAATTTGGTGGTAGATCTACCGATGCCGACACCAAAAAGGCCGCCGTTAACAATGGCTTCCAACGACCACTTGACGTGATCAGATGCTGTTTGCGGGTTTTGCAACCCGTTCCAGTAGTCGGAGAGGCGGGTGGAAGCTGTTGAGCTGAGTTTTGCCATGAGGAAACCGAGGAATCCGGTGGCAAGCACCACCGCCAGGATTTGGCTCATTTTTCCGCCGGCGATGTAGAACATCAGCCCGCCGAGGAAGACAATGGTTGCGGCGGCTGAAATATCAGGCTGCATCAAAACGAGACCCGCAGTACCGCCCACGATGGCAAGCAGTGGGAAAAGACCATAAGTCGTCTTGTGCAGTGAATCACTTTTATTGTTAAGCCAAAAACTCAGATAAATGATGATTGCCAGTTTGGCAAATTCAGAAGGCTGAATTGATCCGCCAAGCAAACCGCGGCGGGCGCCGAACTGGGTTTCTGTACCGGCAATCAGCACCAATAAACTTAAAGCGATGATCACAACCATACCCAGAACCACGAATCGCTCATATTCGCGGTAATCAATGAAGGTGAGCAAGCCGATTAATGCAAAACCTACCAGACCGATCGCAAATTGCCGTAAAACTGTACGATATTCTGAGAAGCCCTGCACACTGGCATACTGCCAGCTTGCAGAATAGATCATCAATAATCCAATCGCGAAAAGCGTAATGACGATGACCAGGAGGGGCAGGTCAATACTCTCGCGCAATCCGAGCCGGCGAGCATTAATGCGCCTGGAGCTGGTATTAGTGGTTCTGGACGTGGTGGTCATAAGGAGTTCACCCAATTGATAAATGCCTCTCCGCGTTCCGCGAAATCTTTAAATGCGTCATAGCTGGTGCCGCCCGGTGAAAGCAGAACCGTATCGCCGGGTATTGCCAGGCGGTCTGCTTGTTCAAGCGCTTCCTGCAGAGTATTTACACGCGTCACACTTTGCAGGCATTCACCGGCTTTGGGTTGTTCAATGGCGGCTGCGATCTTTTCAACCGCCTCGCCGAAGAGAATTACATGCTCGACCCGTTTGTGTACAATTTTAGCCAGCGGTTCCCAAGGCAGGTTTTTATCTCTGCCGCCGAGCAGGAGGATGAGAGGTTCATCGAAGCTAAGCAGCGCTGCAATGGTTCTTTCGGGAGCAGTGGCAATGGAATCGTTGTACCAACGCACACCGTTGAGTTCTCGCACCAGTTGGAGACGATGATCTACCCCGTTGAAACCTTCAATTCCTGCTTTAATTGAAGAAGGCGTGAAATTGAGTGACCAGGCGATGGAGCAGGCGGCAAGAACGTTCAGCAGGTTGTGCGCTCCGCGCAGCTTGATGGAAGCTGTTTCAACCAGTTTATGCAGGTTGCCATTCTCCTCCGCCCAGATTGCCCCGTTTTGTACGAAAACCTGAGGTTCTGAAGCTGCAGTTTTGTCTTTTCCAAACGAAACCAATCTTCCGCGCACCATTGAGCGCAGCTTCCACGCTTCAGGGTCATCACGATTCAACACAGCAATATCACCATGCTTTTGATAGGCAAGGATGCGTGATTTTGCATCAATGTATGCCTGCATGTCAGCGTGCCGATCCAAATGGTTGGGGGTGATGTTGAGCACTGCGCTGAGATGAGGGCTGATGCTCATCAGTTCGAGCTGAAAACTTGATAACTCCAAGATGACCAGATCTGTTTCAGTGATATCCGCTAAATATTCAATCAAGGGGTTGCCAATGTTCCCGCCAACCCAAATCTTGCGTGGAGCGCTGAAATGCTGGGCAGCAATCCGTCCAATAATTGTTGTGGTTGTGGTCTTTCCAGCTGAACCGGTGATGCCGACGACTGGAGCTTTCACTTCTTCCATAAAGATCTGGGAATCATTGGTGATGGGAATTCCCTTTTGTGCTGCAGTGACAATCAGTGGCAGTGTAAGTGGAACGCCTCCGGAAACACAGAGAAAATCAATTCCATCAAGCAGGTTCACAGGGTGTTCACCCAGTACCCAACGAACATTTGTGCCGCTGAGTTGTTTCATTTCAAACTCAAGTTGCTCGGGGTTAAGACGATCATTGAGGGTGACATGCGCGCCTTGTTTCACCAGGAAGCGTGCTAAAGCCAACCCTTGCCGGGCGGCGCCGATGATTAACACGTTTTTCCCGTCGTATTTCGTCATCTCGAACTATCCAATCGCTAATGCCATGCCGATCATGGCAGCAAGCAGTCCAATGAGCCAAAAGCGCTGCACAATTTGCGTTTCGCTCCAGCCTAATAATTCAAAATGGTGATGCAATGGCGCCATTTTGAAGAGTCTCTTTCCACGTGTGATTTTGAAGTATGCAACCTGAAGCATGACACTGGCAGCTTCGCTCACCGGGATGATGGCGATGATCGGCAGTAAAACCCACTGTCCGGTCATTAATGCAATTGTGCCTAACAGCGCTCCGAGTGAGAGAGAACCCGTATCGCCCATGATAATCATCGCCGGGTGGACATTAAACCAGAGGAAACCAAAGAGCGCGCCGACAACTGTGAAACAGAAACGAGCTACGTAGATGTTTCCCTGCATCAGGGCGATACCACCGTAAGCGGCAAAGGCAGTTGCACAGATCAAGCCGGCCAGCCCATCAAGCCCATCGGTGAAGTTGACTGCGTTTGAGGTTGCCACGATGATAAAGGTGGCAATGGGGATATACCAAATGCCAAGGTCGATGGTGATGGGGAGACCAGGCCAATACATGTTGGGCACCATCAATACATTTTTCAAGATAAATGCGGCGATGACAGCCAAGCCGACCTGTAATATGAATTTTGTGCGCGCGCGCATCCCCAAACCGCGGCGCGATCCGCGGATTCCTTCCCAATCATCGATGGCGCCAAGAATTCCATAAGAAATCATGACCGCAAGCGGCAGCAGCACTGAGCGGCCGATGAGGTTGAGCCCAAGGATTGAGACTGCATTGAGCAAAATTGTAAACAATGCAACCACACCGATGACAACGATGCCGCCCATGGTGGGAATGCCTGCTTTGCTCATATGAGCGGCGGGACCTTCAATCCGGATGACTTTGCCGAGTTTTAGGTGCATCAAAACTCGAATCATCGGCCCACCCCAGATGACGGAAAGAATGAACCCTAAACCACTCAGAGAAAGTGCGAGGGCAGTCTCTTTCATTCTGCAACCTCCAGCGCCTGTACAATTTTATCCATCCTCAGGCTGTGAGCTCCTTTTACCAAAACAACATCGCCATTTCGTAAAGTTGCGTTTAATGCATTAATGATTTCTTCTTCATCATCGAAAACTCGAATAAACCGCTTTAACAACCCAGCGCCTGCAGCGGATTCTGCGATCATATGGGCGTTTTCGCCGTATGTAATCAGCATGTCGACCACTTCGGCTGACCGAATCCCAACTTTGGCATGACCGATTCGTGAGTATTGACCTAATTCATTCATTCCCCCCAAAACGGCTATCTTGCGCCCTGGCAGTTCGTTGAGCAGGTTCAAAGCTGCCAGCATCGATTCAGGCGAGGCATTGTAGGTATCATCCAGTACCAAAGCGCCTTGCTGTGTTTTCACCGCGACAAGCCGCAACTGGTTTGAGGCATGCTGCAGCGCATAAATAATCTCCGGCCAGGAGAGGCCTTCAACAAGCGCAACAGCAATGCTGGCGAGCACAGTGTGAATGGAATGCCTGCCGATAATTGGTGCCTGGATATTGAAGGTATTTTGCTCGTGATGAACCGTAAATTGGATGCCTTCTAATCCTTGTGATTCCACATTGTCTGCCCAAAGGTCTGCTGCGGGGTCTAACCCATAGTAGAAGATAGCTGCGTTTGTGTCTTGTGCCATTTTTCTGACAAAGGGATCGTCAATATTGAGGATGGCAGTTCCAACTGGTGCCGGCGGCAGCATCTTTACCAGTTCGCTTTTACCAAGGGCGATATTCTCTTGTGAGCCAGCGCGCGAAGCGTGTACGGTTCCTATATTGGTGAGAATGCCAACCTGCGGTTGAGCAATTTCACAGAGCTGGGCGATTTCACCGGGTTCGTAAAATCCCATTTCGAGCACAGCGCAGTCATAGCCTGGCCCAAGGCGAAGCAGGGTGAGGGGCAGCCCGATCTCATTATTGAAATTCCCCTGGTTTTTCAAAGTACGGTAGCGTTGTCCGAGGATTTCGGCGGTAAGTTCTTTAGTGGTAGATTTGCCAACGCTTCCGGTAATACCGATAACGCGCAGGTTAAAGCGGCGCCGCCAAAAGGCTGTGATTTTTTGCAGCGCTTTTACGGTGTCTTCAACTCGTAAAGCATAGGGCTGAGATGGGAAAACATAATCAGGAGCAATTGGTTTTCGCAAATCCACCACCGTGATGGCAGGATCAACTTCATGGTCAATTAAAGCCAAACTCGCGCCATTCTGAAAAGCGTGCTGGATGAATTCGTGTCCATCCGTCCGTTCACCTTTGATGGCAATGAACAGAGATGCCGGTATGGCAAGCCGTGAATCAATAACACCATCGGTGATTTTGGAGGTGGTTCCCAAAATCCGAGTTCCCTGCAATGCTTCAACCAAATCAGCGAGCGTTAACATACGACCTCTCACTCGTCCTGCATACCAAGTCTGATGTCATCAGGGGGAATATTCATGAGCACAACAATCTCACTGACAACTTCACTGAAAACCGGGGCAGCTACGATTGAACCCCAGATTGAACTTTTTGGTTTTTCGAGCCAAATAAAGACGATAAATTGTGGGTCATCTACTGGTCCCCAACCGATAAAGGAAGCATTGGTTTGACTGCTTGAATAGCGCCCATTCACTGCAATTTCGGCTGTTCCCGTTTTGCCGGCAACGCGGTAGCCTTCCACCAGCGCGTCAGAAGCTTCTTCTTCAAGTGAAATTGCCAGCATGTTGGTGATGGTGGTTGCTGTTTCAGCTTTAATCGGCGTGCCGACGATTTGAGGTGTGGTGTTGAATTGCTGCCCGTCTTGAATGTAAGCCTTTAACACATGCGGCCGAACCATTTGACCCTGGTTAGCCAGCGATGAAGTTGCCATGAGAAATTGAATGGGCGTGATCGCCAGACCCTGACCAAATGAGTTGGTGGCGAGGTTTACGTAAGCCCAAGAAGGATCTCCAGGGGTACTGAAGGGATAAACCTCTTCGCCAGCCAGGTCAATATTGGTGCGGTGACCAATGGCGAAGCGGTCCATATAATCATAAAACTTGGAGGGTGTCAGCCAAATTGCCACTTGAGATAGACAGACATTAAGGGAGTGCTGCAGGCAGCCGATCATGTTTTGGTTTCCCCAGGCACCGCGATCCCAGTTGTAAATTGACCATCCATCGACTACGATTTCACCTGTATCGGTGTAGGTGGTTTCAGGGGTAATCACGCCAGCGTCAAGCGCGGCCGCTATGGTGAGCACCTTGAAGATTGAACCGGGTTCATACACTTGATTGACAGCCTTGTTGTAGGGCACCCCTGCCGGGAAAACCTCAGGGTTTTCCCAATAGGCATTGGGGTCAAGGCGTGGGTTGCTTGCCATGGCGAGGATTTCACCGTTCTTGGGGTTCATCACCACAATGGCTCCGCCAGCCGCGCCATTTTTCTTGACTGCGTCATCCAAAATTGTTTCCACTGTGCGTTGAATTTCGCGGTCGATTGTCAGGATCAGGCTGGCACCGGCAGGGGCGGTGGGTATTTCTTCCATCTCATATGGATCCAGAGAAATCACGACATTCTGTTTTACGCCGGAAAGCAGTGAATTGTATTGTTCTTCAACGCCAAAGTAGCCAGCTCCGCCTTCGCGGTCAAAGTAGGTGAAGAAGCCTAATACATTGGCGGCAAGGTTGCCTTCAGGATAGATTCGCTGCAAATGGGCGCTCCATGTGAGACCTCTGAGCGAAGGTAGTTCGGGGTCGTCTCCGTATGGGTTCTTATTCTCATATTGGATCTTACGATTGCCAATTTCTTTGATTTTTTGCGCTGAGACGAAGTCAGTAAGTGTTACATACACTTGTTTACCGGGTATATAAGGGGTGCTTGCGGCGTTGAAGACCTTGTTGTAATCCATTTCAAGTATTTCTGAAAGCGCAGAAGCTATAGCTGCAGGATTTTTGACGAATTGAAGTTCAAGGCCTAATTCGTACACTTCTTTATTACCAGCAAGCAGATGACCATAACGATCGTAAATGTAACCACGTTCTGACTCAATTGTGCGCTGCTCGTAGCCATAATTCTCTGCCCAATCATTAAGGTACTCGGCATGCGTGCTCGATTGAATCCGAACCATTTGGATGACAATTGCGATTGCGATTGCCGATAGCAAAAACGCGATGTGCTTGTATCGAGGCTGGTGTTTAAACATTAGTTTCCCCCTCGAAGGCTATCGATGGTTAATTGGTTAATGCCGCTGAAAAGCCAATCCCATAAGGATTCACGATAAATCGACTTAATCAACTGGCTGCTTACTGACGGGATGCCTGGCGGAGGGGCAACCACAACGGTTTGCCGGCCGGCGTACCCAGGGACATTCAGATAAAAGGCATCTTCGGGGTTAATTTTGGCAAACCCCAGCGCTTTGGCTCTTTCCTGCATTGCAGGAGCGGAGGTGATGAGTGCAAGCGTGGCGTGCTTGTGGGCAATCTCGCGTTCGAGATCCATACGCTTCAAATCAAGGCGGTATGCGCTCAGCCCGGCGCTGGCGGCTTTTCCGCTGATACTCAGATAAACGCTCGCCATGAGCAAGATAACCACCAGTGCTAGGAGGAAAAACCCGGAAGATCGGACGCGGTTGCGCCAGGAGGTCTGGTTAAATGACTTAATGAACCCGAATCTTTTTTCGGCTTCTTCTTTTAGGTTGAAGGTGTTTTTCCGCGTTTCCGCCATTTTCACGATCTCTTTTCCACAACGCGCAGTTTTGCGCTTCTGGCTCTATTGTTCCTGGAAATCTCAATCTCGTCGGGTGCTATGGGGTGACGAGTGATTTCTCTAATTGAAGCGTGGTGATCGCAGGTGCATATGGGTTGGTTCGGAGGGCATATGCAATCACTGCTTTCACGTCTGAAATACTGCTTTACCAATCGGTCTTCCAATGAATGGAAGGAAATTACCGCCAATCGCCCGCCGCTTGTAAGGGCATTAACCGCCTGCGGTAAGAAGGCTTCCAACGAATCCAGTTCCTGGTTCACAGCAATTCGCAGCGCCTGAAACGTCCTAGTTGCTGGGTGAATTCCTCCCTTGCCGATCCTGCAGGTTTTTTTGATC
>JAGOVY010000126.1 GCA_018060515.1 Anaerolineaceae bacterium
TTGGTAGACTGAAACTCTTCCAATCGGCACGATGCTGGTGGCCATATCCAATACATAAGGCCGGTTGTTTTTGGCAGGTACCGCCACAGCGATGGGATTGGTGCCGAGCATTGCCGCTTTGCCGTGCGTCGGAGCAACCAGCGGAGCGGAATTGGTGAAACTGACTCCAATCATACCCTCTTCAAGCGCCATCATGGCGTAATAGCCAGCGATGCCGTAATGATTACTGTTGCGCACGGTTGCCAAAGCTACGCCTGATTCACGCGCCTTTTCGATGCAGCGGCGCATGGCTTTAACTGCAGCGGGGTGCCCCAAACCGTTGTTGGCGTCAAAAGTGAGCGTGGTCGAAGATTCTCGCAGAAGCGTGAGCGCTGCGCGTGGATTAATCAATCCTTGATCCAAACGCGAACCATAATAACTCTGCAAACGTATGAGCCCATGCGAATCCACTCCGCGCATATCTGCACTTACCAGCACATCAGCGGCAGAGGCAGCGTCTGCCTCTGAAACTCCCCAATGCATAAAATACTTGCTGGCGAAAGCTTTCAATTCCTGGGCAGAAAAGGTTGGCATGCGATTACTCCATAACTCATAAATTGAACCTTATTATATCAGCCGGCGTTTTAACGGTATCTGTTGATATGATCGGTATTGCGGGTTAAATTAAATCCCCTGGTGTCGTTTTAGGTAATGCCAGGGGATGTTTGCGATAAATGGTTGAATTCTGTTTGGTGCCTTGCCTGAATCCTAACTCAATCCGATAATTCGGCCGCTATCCGGATCAATGTCAATGTCCATGAAGATGGGTCGGGTTGGCAAACCCGGCATAGTGGACATGGTGCCGAGTAAGGGGTAAAGGAAGCCGGCGCCAACCGAGGCGCGGATGTCGCGGATGGGAATGCGCACATTTTTCGGCACACCTTTCAGGGTGGCATCGTGCGAAAGGCTGAGGTGGGTTTTTGCCATACAAATCGGCAGTTTGTCGAATCCCAACCGCGTATACTCAGCGATACGTTCTTCCGCCTCAGGTAGATAATCCACCCCTACAGCGCCGTAAATCTCACAGGCGATGGTTTCGATCTTTTGTTTGATAGACCAATCCAGGGGATAAAGGAAATTGAAATTGGTAGGTTTTTCAGCAGCCTTGACCACCGCCTTGGCAAGTTCCACAGCGCCTTCGCCGCCTTTTTCCCAATGATCTGCAACTACTGCATCTTCGGCGCCGCCTTCTTCTACTGCAGCTTTACGGATCATTTCCATTTCAGCCGGTGTATCTGTAGCAAAACGGTTGACGGCAACCACCACGGGGATGCCAAAGCGGCGCGCAATCTTAATATGATGGAGCAGGTTAGGTAACCCGGCATTCAGCAGCTCGAGGTTTTCACTTGTGTAGGCGGGGTCAAGCGGTTTTCCGGCCACCACCTTAGGGCCGCCGCCATGCATTTTTAGCGCGCGCACAGTAGCAACGAGGACCACCACCGAAGGAACCAACCCCGAGTAGCGGCACTTAATGTCCATGAATTTTTCCATGCCCATATCCGCACCAAAACCACTCTCAGTCACTACGAAATCTGCCAGCTTGAGGGCGATCTTATCTGCAACAATGCTGGAGTTACCGTGAGCGATATTGGCGAACGGGCCGGCGTGGACGAACACAGGCGTCCCTTCGACTGTCTGCATGAGGGTGGGTTTGATGGCGTCACGCATGAGCACTGTCATTGCGCCGGCCACTCCCAGGTCTTCAGCGGTTACAGCATCGCCGTCGTGGCTGATGCCGATGACGATTCGACCAAAGCGTTCACGCATATCGCGCAAACTTGTGGTGAGCGCAAGGATTGCCATAATTTCAGAAGCCACGGTAATATCGAAACCAGTCTCACGCGTGAAGCCTTTTTCATCTGGCCCTTCGCCGATGGTGATACCGCGTAAGAAACGGTCAGAAGTATCTACGACCCGCCGCCATGTGATGGTTTCGGGATTAATGTCGAGTCTGCAAAGTTTGCGCCGTTGTTCAGGGGAGAGTTCGTCAGGGTCTGAAACGTGTATGCCAAGTTTTTCAAGCCTGACGAGCATGCTTTTGGTAAAACGGCGCTTGCCGGTTTTGTTTAGCGGGAGCAAGCGGTTGAACATTTGCTCATCAGTCGCTTCTTTTTCGTGGAACATGCGTGCATCGATGGCTGCAGCCAGCAGGTTGTTGGCCGCCGTAATCGCATGCAAGTCGCCGGTGAGGTGCAAATTGAATTCTTCCATCGGCACGACCTGTGAGTAACCGCCGCCTGCCGCACCGCCTTTGATACCGAAGGTTGGCCCTTGTGAGGGCTGGCGAATGCAGGTGATCACATTCTTTCCGAGGTGTGCTCCGAGTGCCTGGCTTAGGCCGACCATCGTGGTGGATTTACCCTCGCCCAAAGGGGTGGGGGTGATGGCGGTCACATCAACGTATTTTCCATCCGGGATCTGGCTTAAACGCTCCAAAACTTCGAGACGAACCTTGGCTTTGGTATTACCGTAAAGTTCAATTTCAGTATCTAATAGCCCAAGTTCTTCGGCAATTTGAGTAATCGGTTTTAGGGTTGCTTCTTGTGCAATTTCAATATCCGATGGGACTGGTAAGCGCCGTTTTAACGGCGTGGGAGCAAAGGGTTTACGTCCTTGAAGTTGGTTTGAAGATGTAGTCATATGGGAGGCTCCTTGGAAAAATGATTTTAACAATCATTAACGAATGAAATGAAAAAGATCTTGATGTGCAAATGGCATTAATCACTACCCTAAGCTAATTATAACTGGGTAATCAAAAATAAAGATCAACATGCTATAATATTTTTGAATTAGGTATGGCCTAATTTGCAAACCGCCAATTTTACAGGAGGTAATCATGGCAGTAATCGGATATTGTATGAAATGTAAAGAAAAAAGAGAAATGAAAGATACAGAAGAAGTGACTATGAAGAATGGTCGAAAAGCGATCAAAGGCAAATGCTCAACATGCGGTACCGGCATGTACAAAATTCAAGGTAAATAGAACCATTCTCTCAACAAAAACTGCCGCGCCAAACAAAGGCGCGGTTTGTTTTTATGCAGGGATGATGAGTTTGTATCAAATACCTAATGGTTTATCGTTTGCATTCAGTACACGGCTACAGCGCGGGCTTTAACTGGAAATCGCGAGTGGTGGTGGATATACATAGCTTCTTTGAGCATCATGAAGAAACAAACGGTAGCTGGAAGTGTAAACCAGGTAATTATGTTTGATAAAAATGATCGGCAACACTCGGAAAATCCAATCGCCTCATTTCGGGCTTACTGGTTGCGCAATTCAATTTCAAGTTGGTTCAATGAACTCGTGTCAAAACCATAGCCTTCCAGGTGGTTGATAATCAGCGCCAATGCCTGAGTTTCGTCGCTTTCTTCAGCACACGGAGCCTGGTGGTTTCTGACCAACCCATTGGTCAGTGTTTTTGCCTGCAGGTCCAGCTCGAACCACTGGCTGCACTCTATGACTGAAATCCGACCGAATTGATAAAAGGGGGCTTCAGAATCAGGATAAACGATTTTATCGGTGAGAGGATCCTTATTTGATTTTGGAATCTTCGCTGTAAAAATGGGTTCATCTTCCAGCGGGGTTGCAAGCAGAGATCTTCCAGCCATCCAATTGGGCGCCTTGATACCGAGATAGCTCAACAAAGTGGGAGCGATATCGATGGTTTGTACATTGGTTGTAATCACGCTGCCAGATTGCTGCTTGGGAAAACGGATAAGGAGCGGCACACAGCCATTGGTCCAGCCCTTGGTGTGGTCACTGGTGACGATGAGAATTGTGTTCTCAAGCTGCCCATGATCATCAAGATAAGTGTAAATCTTCTTAACAGCACGGTCGAATTCAAGCAGGCTGTCAAAATAAAATAATTGTTTGTTTTCATCTTGCTGATCAAAATCCAGCCCTTGTGAAAAAACCTGTTGATCGGGATGATAAATTGGTCCATGCGTGCCCATCCAATGCAAGTGAATAAACACCGGCTGGCTGCTATGCTCAAGCAGCTCGAAAACCCGATCAAGTTTACTTTGGTCGTCAAACTTGACTGCGGCTGAAACCACCTGATCATAAGGGTTCGCCATGTCATTAATGAAAAAGATATGGCCAAGTCTGGCGCTAAGCCGTTCGATGACTTCTTGATGGAAGATGTGTTCAACTCCCGGGTATACATTGGATAAAGCAAACATAATCGCATTCTGCTCGATTGAGCGTCCATTCGCCTCGGTAAATGCACCCTGGAAATTTGCCTTGTAGGCATCAGCATATTGTGGATTGCTGAGTTGAGCGGTGTAGTAGCCGTAATTCCGTAAAATTCCCGGCAGGTGTTTGTAAGCATCGCCAGCCTGAAGCATGTCGGAAGAATAGATCACGCGTGTATCAACCGGGTGTCTGCCGGTGAGGATGGCGGTTAATGAACCGATGGTTCCCTGGGCATTGGAGAAGGCGTTGCGTGCGTTCATAGATTCGCTCGAAATTTCGAGCAAGAAAGGTGTGGTGCCTATTTCGCTGTTTTCCAAAGAAGAATATTCGGCATTCACAC